>JAZLHG010000392.1:0-8248 GCA_045616705.1 Lachnospiraceae bacterium
ATCCCGCAACTCCTTACTATGGAGATAAGAAGCGTAATTTCTACGTAGAAGATGTCTACGTAGGATATCGATATTTTGAGACTTTTGCACCGGAGAAAGTGCAGTATCCTTTTGGATACGGTCTCTCATATACAACCTTTAATGTGGCTGCATCCTTAGAGATGGTTACGGAAGAGTCATTGCAGGTATCTATTGAGGTGACCAACACCGGAACGGTAAGCGGTAAGAATTCCGTTCTGATTTATATAGAGGCTCCCCAGGGTAAGCTGGGTCAGCCCGCACGTAAACTCATTGGATTTGTGAAGACAGAAGTGCTTCGCCCCGGTGAGAAGCAGATTCTTGTTCATAATATCCCCAAGTCAACTTATGCAACCTTTGATGATGCAGGTGTGATTTGTAAGGATGCATTTATCCTGGAAGAGGGTACCTATACATTGTATGTCGGCGGTGATGTACGAAGTGCCCTCCCTGCAGGAGAATATAAACAGAAGCAGGAGATTCTGGAGCGTTTATCCGATGCTTATGCTCCCGCAGTTTCCTTTGAACGAATGAGACCGGTGCGGACTGCAGACGGATATGAGGTAGGATTTGAACCGGTTCCCCTTCGCAGCATGAGTCAGGATGAGAGAGCGGCTCTGAAGCCTGCCAGCGAGATTCCTTATACAGGAAATCAGGGTCATCGACTGATTGATGTATATGATGGTAAGGTGAGTCTGGAGGATTTTGTAGCGCAGATTGATGATGAGAATCTGATTGCTATTTTCCGCGGAGAGGGTATGTGTTCTCCTAAGGTTACACCCGGAACGGCAGGTGCCTTCGGCGGAACCACAGAAGCACTGAAGGCTATGGGTGTTCCGGTAGGCTGCTGTGCAGACGGTCCTTCCGGTATTCGTATGGATTGTGGAACAACAGCATTCTCCATCCCCAGCGGCGCGGTTCTGGCCAGTGCTCTGAATGAGCAGCTGGCAGAAGAATTATTTGAAATGCTTGGACTGGAACTGAGAATGAATCGAATCGATTCCCTCTTAGGACCGGGTATGAATATTCACAGACATCCCTTAAATGGCAGAAACTTCGAGTATTTCTCGGAGGATCCGCTGGTAACCGGTAAGATTGCAGCAGCAGAAATCAGAGGCAACATGAAGTGTGGTATCGGTTCCACTGTTAAGCATTTCACCGGTAACAATCAGGAAGTTGCAAGAAGATTCAGCGACTCCGTAATCTCTGAGAGAGCATTAAGAGAGATTTACTTAAAGGGCTTCGAAATTGCCATTAAGGAAGGTAAGGCGCGTTCGGTAATGACCACCTATGGTTCGGTGAACGGACTGTGGACCGCAGGCAGCTATGATTTATGTACCACCATTCTTAGAGATGAGTGGGGATTTGATGGTATTGTAATGTCCGACTGGTGGGCAACTGCGAACTACGAAGGACAGATTTGTGATATTAAAGTGAAGGCGCCCATGGTATTTGCCCAGAATGATATCTATATGCTGGTGAACAATAGTCTTGCCAATCCTGAGAATGATGATGTGGAAGCACAGCTGAAGGCAGGATATGTTACCAGGGGCATGCTTCAGAGAAATGCCATGAATATTCTGAAGTTCTTACTGAAGAGTCAAGCCCTTCTTCGTATGGAAGGTCGTCTCGACCCGGAAGAGCTGGAAGAGATCAAACAGGTGGAGAGCGAAGGTGCAGTTGCAGCCAATATGGATTATTACGCAATGGAAGGTGATTCTGTTGTAATTGACGGTTCTGTATTCCATCCGGTAGCACGTACTTCCGAACAGGTAGGTATTACGGAGTTCGAGACCGGTTTCTATGATGTATTGTTCTATGTGAAGTCCGATTTGGATGCGCTGGCACAGCAGTCCATTAGCGTGTTCTTTGATAATGTGTTTAAGTGTACGGTATCTACTCATGGTCTAAATGGAGAGCGAGCTGTCCTTCAGGAGAAGTTAGGCTTCGCAGCAGGTGCGAACCACTTCCTGAAACTATTCTATGGTGCAGACGGCTTGGAGATCGAGAAGGTTGAACTTCGAATTGACAGAAGCATCGATTCCGACTGGCGTAAGAAATTATTCGAGGAATAATTGAAGATACCCGGTAAAGTGTGATATAGTATAGCTAGAAATGAGTTGGAGGTTCGTATGGGACTGTTTGTAGGAATCGTATTTGTCGTAATCGTTGTAGCTGTTATTGTGGCAGCAGTTACTTCTGTAATTGCAGCGGTAGTTGCCAGTGGCGACATTGATTTAGAAGAGTAAGAATAGATTACGAATAGATTACGAATAGAGAAGATGACCCCTTGTAATGCATTACAAGGGGTCATTTTATATTAATCGTTTTCGTGAAATTCCAGTAGATTTCTAAATTCGGTAGGGGTACAGCCTTTGACAATCTTAAACATTCGCATGAAGGCTGAAATGCTGTTAAAGCCGGACCTGACCGCGGCTTCCGTAACATTGACCATGGGGTCCATCAGAAGCTTCTCTGCATAAGAAATGCGATGAATATTTAAGTATTTATAGAAGGACACATTGGTGAACTCCTTAAACAGTCTGCTGAAATGGTACTTGGAGAATCCGGCAAGATCTGCTACCTGTTCAAGGGATAAATCTTCGGTACAGTGTTCGTTGATGTACTTGCATACGGACATGAATTTATCCTGATATTCCCGCTGCTTGGTGGGCTTAATATCTTTGAATTTGTTGGGCAGTGCGGTGTGGGCTCTGCTTACGGATACCATGAGTTGAAGGAAATAAGAACAAATCTGCGCATCCTTCAGCTGATGATGACTGTTATATTCGATATAAATCTTATGCAGAAGCTGAACAATCTCTGCATGGCAGGAAGGGTAAGCTTCCGGTGTAATTACGATTGCGGAATTAAGTACGGAGAGCATGGAGTCGAATTCGTGGAAGGCTGACAGGAAATTCATATCTGCCTGGAAAATATAACGGCGCCCCTTGCAGGCGTGGAATTCATGAAGCACGCAGGGCCCGATAATCAGAATGTCATCCTTGCGAAGGTGGAAGGGCAGACCCGATACATCCACATCGTATGACTGCTCGGTGGGCATTACAATTTCAATCGGCGTATGCCAATGCATGGGGTAGGACTCGAAATCACTGTTATTAAAGAACATGAAGGGAGAACGTTCCTGAAATGCTACGGTTTCTCTTGTTCCGTCCAGAATTTTAATCATAAATGAAATGCCCTCAATTTGTTAACAATTCGTGCTAAATTTCTACTAGAAAATCATACTGTATTCCGGAGCCTAAATCAAGATATTGCGGTAAAGATGGTAATTATTGCCAAATAAATGAGAAATAATTATACTATGTGCCCAATAAGGGAAAATAAGGCCCAAAAACCTTCTTGGAAATAGCAATTTTTGACATTTAAATGACAAGAATTTGATAGATAGAAATGCGTTTTGACAGATATGATTAACCTATCAGAAATGAACCTAATAATAGGATGGAGAAGATAACTATGAGAAGAGCAAATGAACGTAAACCTCTGGTAACCAACATCTATACAGCAGATCCTTCTGCACATGTATTTGATGGCAAGATTTACATTTATCCTTCACATGATTTCGAGCATGATTGTCCTGACGATGACAACGGTGATCAGTATATCATGCAGGATTATCATGTACTGTGCATGGACAGCCTTGACGGCGAGTGCAAGGATATGGGCTTAGCACTTCATGAGGATGATGTGAAGTGGGTTAGTCATCAGATGTGGGCACCGGATGCAGTGTACACAAACGGCAAGTACTATCTGGTATTCCCTGCTAAGGATTTGGAAGGCAAGTTCAGAATCGGTGTTGCGGAGAGTGACAAGCCGGAAGGACCTTTCGTTCCGCAGGATAACTACATTGAGGGAAGTTACAGTATCGATCCCGGTCTTCTGAAGGAAGATGACGGCAGTGTATTGGTATACTATGGTGGCCTGTGGGGTGGCCAGCTTGAAATGTGGCAGTCCGGTGAGTTTAATCCCGACGAGCACAGACCGGAAGGTGATGAGAAGGCATTAGGACCTATGTTTGCCAAGTTCTCAGATGATATGAAGAGTTTTGCAACCAAGCCCCAGATGATTACCATTCTGGATGAGAACGGTGAGCCCATTAAGGCCGGAGACGAAGACAGAAGATACTTCGAAGATCCCTGGATTCATAAGTATAACGGAACTTACTACCTGTCCTATTCAACAGGTACTACCCATTACATCGTATACGCAACCTCCGATAAGCCGGAAGGACCTTTCACTTATCAGGGACGTATTCTTGAGCCGGTTCTTGGTTGGACCACACATCACTCTATTGTTCAGATTGATGGTGACTGGTATTTATTCTACCATGACTGCGAACTGTCCGGTGGCGTAACACATGAGAGATGTGTGAAGTACATGCAACTGAAATTAGATGAGAACGGCAAGTTTGTAACCATGAAGCCTTACGACGAAGATTAAGAAATGATACTTTCTTAAGAGTTTTTACTTTCCCGAAGGGCATTAGTTTACTTACTAAACAAATTATAGTATACTCCTATTATGAGCAATTCATAATAGGAGTATTTTTATGGTTACCGGCAGTAAAGAAATGATTCGCGATATCAATACCCACCTGGTGCTTCAGACTGTGATTGAGGAAGGGCCTATTTCCCGTGCGTCAATCTCCAACAGACTGGGGCTTACGAAGGCTACCATTTCTACTATTGTTGCCGGTCTTATTGAGAATAAACTGGTGCGTGAAATCGGAAGCGAGTCCGTGGCACTGGGTCGTAAGCCCATTCTCTTAGAGTTCTGCAAGGAGAATGGCAACGTAATCTCCATTGACCTGGGTGTGAATTCTATCGTGGCCTTTACCTCCGATCTGATGGGGAACCATTGCGGACTGAGACAGTATAAGAATCGTTATCGCAGAGACAACATTATTAAGGGGCTGACTTCCATTATTCGTGAGACCATGGGCAAGCTTGCACCTACGGAATTTGGGGTGGTGGGAATCTGTATCGGTATTCATGGAACGGTATTTGAGAATGAAGTGACCTTTGCACCTTACTATGATTATGTGGGCCTGCCTTTTAAGTCACAGCTTGAGAATGCTTTTGGAATTCCGGTATTCTTAGAGAACGAGGCGAATCTGTCGGTAGTGGGAGAGCGGAGTTTCTGCGTCAATGCACAGAATATGATTGGAATCAGCGTCCATTCCGGTATCGGTGTAGGGATTGTAATTGACGGTAAGCTGTATACCGGTAAGCATGGCAATGCCGGTGAGTTCGGCCATACCATTGTAGAGGCTCATGGCAGAGAATGTCCCTGCGGCAACAAGGGATGTCTTGAGCAGTATGCATCGGAGAGAGCGATTCTTAAGGATTATGCCAAGGCACTTGGCCTTAAGAGTGTTACCATCGATCGACTGATCGCGGATTATACTGCAGGCGATGCCATTGCTGTTCATATGATTGACCGTTTTGTGAAATATATTGCGGTGGGGATTAATAATTTACTGATTGTATTTAACCCGGATGTAATCGTAATGAACTCCGGATTTACCATGTATATTCCGGATCTGATTACCAGAATTGAAAGTGAACTAAAAAACCGGATGAATATCTGTCCGATTATTCCATCCGGTTTTCAGGATACATCCATCCTCTTAGGCGGTGTCTGTATCTGTATTCACGATTTCCTCGGAGTTGATTACTTATCTCCGAATAATACCTTTACAGTAGGGTAGAGCTTCTTGAAGTACTGATATCTCTCTTCATATTTAGCAACTAATTCGGCATCGGGTTCTACGGTGCCGATTACTTTTACAAGCTTCTCAGCTGCTTCTTCAACGCTTGCGTATTCACCACAGCCAACTGCTGCAAGAATTGCTCCGCCGTATCCGGGACCTTCTTCAGATTCGATGGTCTCTACGGGAATGCCCAGTACGTTGGCCATAATCTTCTTCCAAAGAGGGCTCTTAGCGCCGCCACCACAGATCTTGGTCTTCTCAATCTTGATACCAAGAGACTTGGCGATTTCGAAGGAATCTCTGATACCGAATGCAACACCTTCCAGAACAGCCTGTGTCATATCTGCACGAGTGGAATCCATGGACATACCAATAAACATTGCTCTTGCATCAGGGTTGTTATGAGGAGAACGCTCACCCATTAAGTAAGGAAGGTAATATACATTGTTCTCACCAAGCTTGGTGATGTTCTTCTGCTCTTCAGCGAAATCCTTGGTTCCGATAATCTCTTCCATCCACCACTTGTTACAGGATGCTGCGGATAACATGCAGCCCATTAAGTGATACTGGCCATCAGCATGTGCAAATGCATGAAGCGCATTGTTCTCATCTACGCAGAAGTTCTTACTGGAGATGAAAATAGTACCGCTGGTACCAAGAGAGATGTTACACTTACCATCGCCAACAGTTGCGGTTCCGATTGCTGCTGCAGCGTTGTCGCCTGCACCTGCAATAACCTTAACCTCCTTAGGGAAGCCAAGTTCGTCAGCAACTTCTGCCTTCAGAGTTCCTACAACATCATAGCTCTCGTAAATCTTAGCAAACTGTTCTTCCTTAACGGAGCAGATCTCCATCATTTCCTTAGACCAGCACTTATTCTTAACGTCCATCAGAAGCATACCGGATGCGTCAGATACGTCTGTGCAGTGAACACCGCTTAACTTGTATGCAAGATAATCCTTAGGAAGCATGATCTTAGCAATCTTAGCAAACAAGTCGGGCTCATTCTTCTTCATCCAGAGAATCTTGGGAGCAGTAAAGCCTGCGAATGCAATGTTAGCGGTATACTGGGATAATTTATCCTTACCGATTACATTGTTGAGATACTCTGTCTCTTCGCCGGTTCTTCCGTCATTCCACAGAATTGCGGGACGAAGTACGTTGTCGTTCTCGTCAAGCACTACAAGGCCGTGCATCTGACCGCCGAAACTGATGCCGGCAATCTGGCTCTTATCAAATCCGTCGGTCAGCTCCTTAAGACCTGCCATGGACTGGCTCCACCAATCCTCAGGCTTCTGCTCAGACCAGCCGGGATGAGGGAATGCCAGGGGATATTCCTTGGATACTACGTTGGCAATCTTGCCGTTGCCTTCCATTAAGAGAAGCTTAACGGCTGAGGTGCCTAAATCTACACCAATATAATACATAATGGACCTCCTGTTTTTATATAGTTTAGTCAGTAAACTAAATCTATTATAGGGTACTATGTAAGGTGGTTTTTGTCAATATGAATCGGTGTTTTACTTGACTTGCACATGGATTGGTGGTAGATTTAGTTTAGTAATTAAACAAATTATTGGGAAGGAGTTTACAAATGCAGATTTATAAGGTTACAGATCCTGAATTTAAGAAGTATGGTAAGGTGCTTGAGGGCTATGATACCACAGCTCTTCTGAAGGCACTGGAAGACAAGACCCCGCTTCCTGAGGGTGTTGATTATGTAATGAGCTGCGCAGATCTTGAGTATACCGATTTGTTCGGACAGTTACAGAATAACGCTTACGGCGGAATGCCCATCCAGCTGGGATATTGCAATGGTCACAATACGAAGTTAAATTGCTTAGAGTATCATCGTGACAGCGAGTTAAACATCGGTTCCAGAGACTTCATCCTGTTACTGGCAACAGTTGAGGATATCGTTGACGGTAAGCTTGATACCGCTAAGGTTAAGGCTTTCTATGCTGAGGCAGGTCAGGTTGTTGAAGTATATGCAACATCTCTTCACTATGCTCCCTGCTCCGCTAAGAGTGGCGAAGGCTTCAAGGTTGTTATCGTTCTTCCGAAGGGAACCAACGGTGGTGTGCCTGCATTCACAGCAGTGAATGAAGAAGATAAGTGGATGACAGCAGCCAACAAGTGGCTTCTTGCACATGCTGAAGCAGCTGAGGCAGCTGATGGTGCTTACGTAGGTCTTACAGGTGAGAATATTGATATTGCTTCCCTTATTTAGTTAGCGGAGACAAATGTCATAGATTTTTCTACTTATTTAATAAAATTTTCCCTTGTGGAGAATTACTTAATTTACTAAAATCAAACTAGAGTATTTGTATTTCAAATATCTATATATTATTAGGAGGATTACAATGAATAACATTCCCAAAATCAAACTTGGTGTCGTTGGTGTTAGCCGTGACTGTTTCCCTGCTTCACTGACAGAGTCCAGAAGAAAAGCTCTTGTAGATGCATATGCTAAGAAGTATCATGCAGCTGATA
>JAZLHG010000393.1:0-2320 GCA_045616705.1 Lachnospiraceae bacterium
TCATTAGATAAATAAAAAAGCCCAACTAAATGTTGGGCAATCATGACATTTTATACAAATGACTCAATATACAAATCTGTTCTCTTGGTCAGGTCAATGAACTCGTTGCCACACTGAATCAGGGGCTTGGATAAAGCATTACGATTCATGAAGATGACGTCGCCTTCCTGGCCGTTACTTAAGCGTACACGGTTATTCATGTAAGATTCCGCAATATGCTCTAAGAAGGTCATGATGAATTTGGAGTCGTACTTCTGATAACCTTCGGTCTCGAAGATGCTGATTGCCTGGAAAGGACAGAGCGGTCCGCGGTAGACACGGGCAGAAGTCATAGCATCGTAGACATCACAAATGGAAATAATCTTAGCATAAGGACTGATGCGGTCTGTGGTAAGGTTCAGGGGGTAGCCGGAACCATCGCATCTCTCATGGTGCATAAGTGCAATGTCCTTAATGTTCTCATCGATAGGATACTGCTGCAGAATCTTATAACCCTGAACAGTATGCGTCTTGATTACATTGAACTCGGCAGCGGACAGCTGAGAGCTCTTGTTCATAATCTTCTCGGGGATGGTCAGTTTGCCGATATCGTGAAGCAGTCCGCCGATGGTAAGAATCTGTAAATCATAGGAACCAAGTCCTAACCACTGACCCAGAATGTTACTGAGCAGAGACACATTCATACAGTGCATAAATGTAACATCGTCATACTGACGCATGTTATGAAGCATATTCAGAACGGAAGAACTGGACATATTGTTGCCGACAAGATCTACAACTGTGCCCATAAGCTGATTGAGATTGATGGGAACGGAACCGGTTGCGATGCCCTTTAGGCTCTCGGCGAATTTGTCTGCGGTTTCTTCGTAGGCTTTCTTAAAAGATTGGAATTCCTTAGTGGCTTTCAGTCGCTGAGAGTAGGGAGAATCCATTACAACGGGAGCGGCTTTTTCAAGAACGTTCTCGATAGCGGCTGTATCGCCGTCGATGAAATCTCCATCCTCGGCTACGCGAACAGCCAAAATGGAATAGAACTCCAGACGTGTAATCATCTTGTCCGTAAGAATGGTATTCTTGGGAAGAATCATCTGGTTATTATATGAATAAACATCCTCTGCGGTACGTAGACCGGGATGTAAGTCGCTGGTGCGAACTCGTCTCATGCAAAACCCCCGAATATAAGAAGCGTACCTGCAGTCCAACTGATACATGCAAATGTTGGCAATGGAAATACACTATTTCACTCATATATCATAATAGAAAATAGGCTGAAAAGTCAATATAACTTGACTAGAATATAGAAAGAGAGTATTCTATCCATGATATGTAATATCGTCTAGAAATTCATATTGAGAAGACTCTTATTCAGAGTGGTGGAGGTACATAGGACCTGAGAAGCCACGGCAACCCCTTTTGGAAGGTGCCAACCTGAGCGAATGCATAGCGTCGAACAATAAGAGGATTTGAACTGGTGACAAATCCGCTTATTCCTATGATAAGCGGTTTTCTTTTCGCTAAAATAGCGAGTTAATGGTAAGGGCTAAGCCCGGAAAGGACACACAATGGAAAAGTTTTTATTTACTTCCGAGTCAGTTACAGAAGGCCATCCTGACAAAGTCTGCGATGCTGTATCTGATGCCATCCTGGATGCCTGCATGGCACAGGATCCTATGAGCCGTGTTGCATGTGAGACCGCATCTTGTACCGGTTTCGTTCTGGTAACAGGTGAGATTACAACAAACGCACAGTTAGACATTCCTGCAATCGTTAGAGATACCGTTCTTGAGATTGGTTATGACGATGGTAAGAAGGGCCTTGACGGTAATTCTTGCGCAGTATTCGTTGCACTGGATAAGCAGTCAGCAGATATCGCAATGGGTGTTGATAAGGCACTTGAGGCTAAGGAAGGCGCACTGAAGGATGATCTTGATACCGGTGCCGGCGATCAGGGTATGATGTCTGGTTATGCAACCCACGAGACAGAAGAGTATATGCCTTACGCAATCTCTCTTGCACACAAGCTTGCTAAGAAGCTTACCGATGTCCGTAAGGATGGAACACTTACCTATTTAAGACCCGACGGTAAGAGCCAGGTATCTGTAGAGTACGATGAGAATGGCAAGCCCCTTCGTCTGGAAGCAGTTGTATTATCCACACAGCATGATGAGGATGTTACACAGGAGCAGATTCACGAAGATATTAAGAAGTATGTATTCGATCCCGTTCTTCCTAAGGAGTTAATCGATGACAAGACCAAGTTCTTCATCAATCCTACGGGACGTTTCGTAATCGGTGGACCTCACGGTGATGCAGGTCTTAC
>JAZLHG010000394.1:0-2826 GCA_045616705.1 Lachnospiraceae bacterium
CAAAGTGCAAATACAGAAATGACAAATCCGGAGTTTTCGATTATACTAGTATGCGAGGAATAATTGACTAAGGGGGAACCGATTATGAATAGAGATGAACTGAGACCGGGACAGATCTATCAGCATTTTAAGGGGAAGTTGTATCAGATTCTGACCGTTGCCATTCATACAGAGACAGAAGAGCCGTTGGTGATTTACAAGCCCATGTATGGTTCTAAGCAGATGTTTGCAAGACCGCTTGAGATGTTCATGAGTGAAGTAGACCACGAGAAGTATCCGGATGTGGAAGCGAAATATCGTTTTACTTTGATTCGCGAGAGCGAGGCAGATGAACTTTTGGCTGATCAGAATGAGGGTATGGATGCAGAGAAAGAAGAGCAGACTCCCGAAGTGGCAAAAGAAGCGAGTGATGAATCTGCTGAACTACACTTAGATCCTATGCTGGAAAAATTCCTGGATGCAGACAGTTATGCGGAGAAACTGGATCTGCTCTATCGCATGCGTAATAAAATAACAGAGGATATTATTCAGACGGTGGCAGTATCACTGGATTTGGAACTGAATTCCAAGGACCTTGATCGTTGCTATGAAGATGTGAAGAACTGTCTGGTGATGATGGAGAAATATGAGTGTAATCGACTCAGATAAATTGATAAATAACCTTTTAGGCTGGTATCAGAAGAGTGGGCGTATTCTACCGTGGAGAGAAGATCCCACTCCTTATCATGTATGGGTATCAGAGATTATGCTTCAGCAGACCAGGGTAGAGGCAGTAAAGGGCTATTATGCCAGATTCCTAGCTGCTTTTCCTGATGTGAGGTCCCTGGCTGATGCAGACGAAGAGATTCTTCTTAAAATATGGGAAGGCCTTGGATATTACAACCGTGCACGAAATATGCAGAAGGCCGCACGTATGGTAATGGAATCTTACGGTGGTGTGATTCCGTCGGAATACGAAGAACTTCTGAAATTGTCCGGAATCGGGGAGTATACAGCGGCTGCAATCGCATCGATTGCTTATGGGAAGTCGCAAGCTGTGGTAGACGGAAATGTGCTTCGCGTCATGACTAGAATTCTGGCGGATTCCACAGATATTTCGTTATTGCCTTTTCGTAGACAGTTGGCATCTATGCTAAATGAGATGCTGAGAACGTATCTACAACCGCAAGAGGTTGGTATGTTTAATCAGGCGATGATGGATCTGGGAGCAACTGTCTGCACGCCTAACGGAATGCCCAAATGCGAGCAGTGCCCTGTAAGAGAATGTTGCAAGGCTTATGAAGAAGAACATGTGTTGTCATATCCTGTTAAGGCAAAAGCCAAAGCAAGAAAAATTGTGGAAATGACGGTTATGCTCATTCGAAACGGTGATTACTATGTTATTACCAAGCGTAAACCTCAAGGTCTCTTAGCCGGAATGTATGAATTTCCCAATGTGGATTTTTATCTAAATGAGAAGCAGTGTGTGGATTATGTGACAAATCTTGGGTTCTATCCCCTTCGTATAGAAGCTTTGCCATCTGCAGTGCATATTTTTACGCATAAGGAATGGCATATGAAGGCATATGAGGTTCGTGTGGCCGATCTTAAGGCTATAGATGTAAGAAAAGAACTGATTCTTGCTACAGGTGAAATGATGCGAAGTGATTATGCAATTCCATCAGCGTTTGGTGCCTATCTACAGATGATTATGTAAACCACTGCATTGTGGTAACATGGCAAAGAATTGTTTGCTAATTTTAATTTTTATTTGGTGTAGTTTGCTTGATTTCAAGTCTATAAACTTGTATCATAAATAGGAAAACATTTTTCGGAGGAGGTCATTATGTATTCATTTGATGAGTTAAAAGTAGCTGATGCTGAGATTGCTTCTGCTATTGAAGCCGAGATGGAACGTCAGAATAGCCATATCGAGCTGATTGCATCTGAGAACTGGGTAAGCCATGCTGTCATGTCAGCAATGGGATCCCCCCTTACTAATAAGTATGCCGAGGGATATCCGGCAAAGCGTTACTACGGCGGCTGCCAGTGTGTTGACGTTGTAGAGGAACTTGCAAGAGAGAGAGCTAAGGAGTTATTTGGTTGTGACTACGTCAATGTACAGCCTCATTCCGGTGCACAGGCTAACATGGCTGTATTCCTTGCAGTACTTCAACCCGGTGATACCTTCATGGGCATGAATCTGGATCACGGCGGACATTTATCACATGGTTCACCGGTTAATTTCTCCGGTAAGTACTTCAACTGCGTTCACTATGGTGTTAACGATGAAGGATTTATCGATTATGACGAAGTTGAGCGTATTGCTGTAGAATGCCAGCCGAAGATGATTGTTTGCGGTGCATCTGCTTATGCTCGCAAGATTGACTTCAAGAGATTCAGAGAAATTTGTGATAAGGTTGGCGCAGTGATGATGGTTGATATCGCTCACATTGCCGGTCTTGTATGTACAGGTTATCATGAGAGCCCCATGCCTTATGCTGATGTTGTAACTACAACAACACATAAGACCTTAAGAGGACCTCGTGGTGGTATGATTATGTGTAATCAGGCTGCAGCCGATAAATTCAACTTCAATAAGGCTATTTTCCCCGGAACACAGGGTGGCCCTCTGATGCATGTGATTGCAGCAAAGGCAGTTTGCTTCAAGGAAGCACTTTCTCCTGAGTTCAAGGATTATGCAGGAAGAATCGTTAAGAATGCGCAGGCTCTTGCCAAGGGTCTTATGGACAGAGGCCTTGACCTTGTCAGCGGTGGTACCGATAACCACTTAATGTTATTAGATCTTCGTAAGCAGGGTCTTACCGGTAAGGAAATTGAGAAGCT
>JAZLHG010000395.1:0-3286 GCA_045616705.1 Lachnospiraceae bacterium
GATAAATATCAGAAGAAGACGATTTTAGCCGGTGAATTATTCTACCCTGAACATCTTCTTGAACATGTTAAAGAACTTGTTGAGTGGAAGAACCTTACACTTACAGGCGTATATAATGCTGAACCTGTGACGGTAGAGTCTGTTATGGCATGGCTCAATGAATACGGTGAGAAATTCAAACCTTTCATTTGTGATACAGGTAAGCTTCTTAAGGATGCAGCGAAGGCAAATAAGAGTATTCTCTTTGAGGCGCAGCTTGGCTCTCTTAGAGATATTGATTATGGTATTCATCCGTACACAACATCCTCTAATCCAATTGCAGCTTATGCACCCGTTGGTTCCGGTGCACCTTGCGTGTCTATCGATAGAATTATCGGTGTTGTGAAGGCTTATTCCACCTGCGTTGGTGAAGGCCCCTTCGTATGTGAGTGGTTCGGCGAGGAAGCTGAGAAACTTCGTGAAGAAGGCCATGAGTATGGTGCCAAGACCGGTCGTCCCAGAAGAGTAGGACCTATTGATATTGTTGCAACAAGATATGGTGTTGAGTGCCAGGGTGCAACTGAAATCGCCCTTACGAAGATGGATGTTATGAGTTATATGGATAAGATCCCCGTATGTACCAAGTACGAGTTAAACGGTGAACTGACCGATGATTTCCCGTTCCCTGTAGCGCTGAATGATTGTAAGCCTGTCATTGAATATATGGATGGCTGGAAAACTGATATCAGCGGTATTCGTAAGTGGGAAGATCTTCCTGTTAATGCCCAGAAGTATGTTGAGTATATTGAGAAGGAGATTAACTGCAAGATTAAGTATGTCTCTGTTGGTCCTGAGAGAGACGCTTATATTGAGAGATAATTAAAGGGAGAATAGTGATGAGAGAATATGCACCCATTAAGGAAGGTAAAGTAAGAGAGATTTACGATGTTGGAGAGAATCTGATTCTGGTTGCAACCGATCGTATCAGCTGTTTTGATGTGATTCTGAATAATATTGTAACCAAGAAGGGTACCGTACTGACACAGATGTCTAAGTTCTGGTTTGACTATACATCTGATTTAATCAAGAACCATATGGTATCTGTAGATGTGAATGATATGCCTGAATACTTTAGAACAGATTGCTTTAACGGTAACAGTATGCTTGTTAAAAAGTTAGAGATGCTTCCTGTTGAATGTATTGTCAGAGGATATATCACCGGCAGTGGCTGGAATAGTTACAAGGAGAACGGTACTGTATGCGGAATTAAGCTTCCTGAAGGGTTACAGGAGTCTGAGAAATTACCTGAACCCATTTATACGCCTTCCACAAAGGCTGAGATTGGTGATCACGATGAGAATATTTCATTTGAGCAGTCTATTGACTATCTTGAGAAGAGATTTCCGGGCAAGGGAGAAGAGTATGCTACCAAGTTAAAGGATTATTCCATTGCTTTATATAAGAAATGTGCGGATTATGCACTTACGAAGGGAATCATTATTGCAGATACCAAGTTTGAGTTCGGTCTTGATGAGAATGGAGACATTGTAATCGGTGACGAAATGCTTACTCCCGATTCATCCAGATTCTGGCCTCTTGATGGTTATGAAGTAGGACATGCAGAGCCTTCTTATGATAAACAGTTTGCAAGAGATTGGCTTAAGGCGAATCCTCATGATGACTGGACACTTCCCCAGGATGTTGTTGACAAGACAATTGCCATCTATATGGAAGGTTATGAGAAATTAACAGGCAGTACACTTGCATAAGGAGACAGAAGAATGAGTCAGACAGATCGATATATCAGCCCTTTTTCAGAGAGATATGCATCTAAGGAAATGCAGTATATTTTTAGTCAGGACATGAAGTTTACAACCTGGCGTAAACTGTGGATTGCACTTGCAGAGACTGAAATGGAACTGGGTCTTGCCCAGAACGGACAACCGGTTATTACCCAGGAGATGGTAGATGAGCTTAAGGCTCATGCTGATGATATTAACTATGATGTTGCTAAAGAGCGTGAGAAACTGGTTCGTCATGATGTTATGAGCCATGTTTATGCTTATGGACAGCAGTGCCCCAAGGCTGCAGGTATTATTCATCTTGGTGCTACAAGCTGTTATGTTGGCGATAATACCGATATCATCATTATGCGTGATGCATTAAAGCTGGTTCGTAATAAACTTGTTAATGTTATTGATAAGCTTGGTAAATTTGCAGAGAAATACAAAGACCAGCCCACATTGGCATTTACACATTTTCAGCCTGCTCAGCCTACTACAGTAGGTAAGAGAGCTACTCTTTGGATTCAGGAATTTACCATTGATCTAGAAGATTTGGACTATGTACTGTCTACGCTTAAATTACTTGGTTGTAAGGGTACTACCGGAACACAGGCTTCCTTTAAGGAGTTATTTAATGATGATCGTGAGAAACTTGATGCACTGGATCCCATGATTGCTAAGAAATTAGGCTTCACAGATTGTTATCCTGTATCCGGTCAGACTTATTCCAGAAAAGTAGATACCAGAGTATTAAATGTTGTTGCAGGAATTGCTGCATCGGCACATAAAATGTCTAATGATATTCGTCTACTTCAGCATCTTAAAGAAGTAGAAGAGCCTTTTGAGAAGAATCAGATTGGTTCTTCTGCAATGGCATATAAGCGTAATCCCATGAGATCTGAGAGAATTGCATCTCTCTCCAGATATGTCATGGTTGATGCTTTAAATCCGGCAATTACCTCAGCGACTCAGTGGTTTGAGAGAACCTTAGATGATTCTGCAAATAAAAGAATTTCCATGTCAGAAGGTTTCCTTGCAATTGATGGTGTTCTTGATCTTTGTTTAAATGTCGTTGACGGACTTGTAGTAAATGAGAAGGTTATCGAGAAACGTTTAAGAAGTGAGCTTCCCTTCATGGCAACCGAGAATATTATGATGGATGCTGTTAAGAATGGCGGTAACAGACAGGAACTTCATGAAGAGATTCGTAAGCTTTCCATGGAAGCCGGTGTTAATGTTAAGCAAAAGGGTCTTGATAACAATCTCTTAGAACTGATTGCTGATTCCGATGCTTTCGATGTTACACTTGAAGAACTGGAAACTTATATGATTCCTTCTAACTATGTTGGAAGATCTGTTGAACAGGTTGATAATTTTATTGCAAATGTAGTTGAGCCTATTCGTCAGGCTAATCAGGATATTTTAGGAATTACTGCACAGATTAATGTTTAATTGATAAGGTGAATTGTTATGGATAAAGTTCTGGTTTTAGATTTTGGCGGACAGTATAATCAGCTTGTTGC
>JAZLHG010000396.1:0-5934 GCA_045616705.1 Lachnospiraceae bacterium
AGCTGAGAAGCTCGGATTTAAGACTTGCATTCTGCCGAAGAGTTCTCTTAAGGGAATTCATGGCAAGACAAGTGTGAGGCTGATTGGTGTATCAACTGTACAGGAAGCAATCGGAGCATTGAATACGGTTGCTAAATGATATAGAGATTATAAGTAGAGGAGAATTGTTGTGGTAAGACGAGTTTATGTGGAGAAAAAGGCAGACTTTGCCGTAAAAGCCAGAGAACTTAAGGACGAGATTAAGAGTTATCTCGGCATTAAGAGTGTAACGAAGGTGAGAGTATTAATTCGTTATGACGTGGAGAATTTAAGTGATGCAATCTATGAGAAGGCTTGCAAGTGTGTATTTTCCGAGCCCCCTGTAGATGATTTATATGAGGAGTCCTTTGATTTCGATGAGAAGGACTATGTATTCTCTGTTGAGTATCTTCCCGGTCAGTTTGATCAGAGAGCCGATTCTGCGAAGCAGTGTGTACAGTTTTTAAAGGAAGATGAGGAGCCGATTATTAAGACTGCGGTAACCTACTGTATTAGCGGTGCTCTTACAGAAGAGGAATGCGACAGAATTAAGAGTTACTGTATTAACCCGGTAGATTCCAGAGAGACTTCTCTTGTTAAGCCTGAAACACTTGCGCAGGATTTCAAGGAGCCTGATGATGTGGCAATTCTTGATGGATTCACTACAATGCCTGAGGAGGAATTTAAGAGTCTCTATAATTCCTTAGGACTGGCAATGACTTATAAGGATTTCCAGCATATTCGTACCTATTTCGGCGGCGAAGAGAAGCGTAATCCTTCCATGACAGAGATTCGTGTACTGGATACCTATTGGTCCGATCACTGCCGTCATACAACATTCTCTACAGAACTTAAAAACGTTTCTTTTGCAGAGGGTTACTATCAGAAACCCATCGTTGACAGTTATGAGGACTATCTGAAGACGCATAAAGAGATTTTTGCAGGAAGAGACGATAAATTCGTATGCCTTATGGACTTAGCCCTGATGGCTATGCGTAAGTTGAAGAAGGAAGGCAAGTTAAACGACCAAGAAGAATCCGATGAAATCAATGCATGTTCCATCGTAGTTCCTGTTGAAATTGATGGCAAGACCGAGGAATGGTTAGTATGCTTTAAGAATGAGACACATAACCATCCTACGGAAATTGAGCCTTTCGGTGGCGCGGCTACCTGTCTTGGTGGTGCAATCCGCGATCCCCTTTCAGGTCGTGCTTATGTATATCAGGCAATGCGTGTTACAGGTGCTGCCGATCCTACAGTTCCCATTTCTGACACGATTAAGGGTAAGTTATCTCAGAAGAAATTAGTAAGAGGTGCAGCCGGTGGATATTCATCCTATGGTAACCAGATTGGTCTTGCTACAGGATACGTAAAAGAAATCTATCATCCCTCCTATGTTGCAAAGCGTATGGAGATTGGTGCGGTAATGGGTGCAGCTCCTCGTAAGAACGTGATTCGTGAGACATCCGATCCCGGTGATATTATTATTCTGCTTGGCGGAAGAACCGGCCGTGACGGTTGTGGCGGAGCTACAGGTTCTTCTAAGGTACACACCGAGCAGTCTATTGAGACCTGTGGTGCAGAAGTACAGAAGGGTAATGCACCTACTGAACGTAAGATTCAGAGACTGTTCAGAAGAGAAGAAGTATCCCGCCTGATTAAGAAGTGTAACGACTTCGGTGCAGGTGGTGTATCCGTTGCAATCGGTGAGCTTGCAGACGGATTAAGAGTGGATCTTGACAAGGTTCCCAAGAAGTATGCCGGTCTTGATGGAACAGAGCTATCTATTTCCGAATCTCAGGAGCGTATGGCTGTTGTTGTAGCACCTTCCGATGTGGAACAGTTCCTGAAATACTCTGCAGAAGAGAACTTAGAGGCTGTTGAGGTCGCAGTTGTAACCGAAGATCCCAGACTGGTGCTCTGCTGGAGAGGCAAAGAAATCGTGAATTTATCCCGTGCATTCCTTGATACCAACGGTGCGCATCAGGAATGTGATGTCTATGTTGAACTTCCGGATGAGACGAAGAATTTCTTCGATTCTTATGAGCTTAAGAAGGTAGAAGAGGCCCTTCAGGCGGGAGATGTGAAGTCTGCATGGTTATCTGTACTGTCTGACTTAAACGGCTGTTCTCAGAAGGGACTGGTAGAGATGTTTGATGCATCCATCGGTGCCGGCTCTGTTGTAATGCCTTACGGTGGTAAGTATCAGCTGACGGAGTGTCAGACTATGATTGCCAAGCTTCCTGTTCTTCGTGGTAAATGTGATACCGTTACCATGATGAGTTACGGTTTCGATCCCTATCTGTCATCCTGGAGCCCTTATCATGGCGCAGTATATGCGGTAATGGAATCTATGGCAAGAATCGTGGCAGCCGGTGGTGACGTTAATAAGATCAGATTTACGTTCCAGGAGTACTTCCGCAGAATGACAGAGGATCCCGCTCGTTGGAGCCAGCCTTTCTCAGCGCTGCTTGGTGCTTATACCGCGCAGATGAGATTCGGCCTTCCTTCCATCGGTGGTAAGGATTCCATGTCCGGAACCTTTAATGAAATTGATGTTCCGCCTACACTGGTAAGTTTTGCGGTAGATGTTGCAAAGGGTGAAGACGTAATTACAGCTGAGTTTAAGAAGCCCGGTAACTGTATCGTAGTAATGATGCCTACTGTGGACGAGTATAGTCTTCCGAATTACGAAGCAGTTCTTGATTTATACAATAAATTCCATGCAGATGCAGGTAAGAAGTTATTTGCTTCCGCTTATGCACTGGATGGTAAGGGTGTAGCCCTTGCGGTAGCTAAGATGGCATTTGGTAACGGATATGGTGTTCAGGTAGCGGATTCCTATGAAGCAGCCAATCTGTTTAAAGCGGGATTTGGTGGAATTGTTGCAGAGGTAGCTCCTGAAGATCTTGCTAAACTCAGCGTTCCTTACACCGTTGTCGGTACTGTAACCGCAGATGGCAATTTCACTTGTGATGGTGTGACTATTAGCGGAGAAGAAGCGCTTAAGACCTGGAAGCAGCCTCTTGAGAGTGTATTCCCTACCAGGTCTTATGAAGATACCAAGGAAGTGAATGCTGATACTTATCATGCCGATCAGATTTATGTATGCAAGAATAAAGTTGCAAAACCCAAGGTGTTCATTCCGGTATTCCCCGGAACCAACTGTGAATACGACAGCTTAAAGGCCTTTGAGAGAGCAGGTGCTGAGGTAACAACAGGAATCTTCAGAAACTGCACACCGCAGGATATCAGAGATTCAGTGGATGCTTATGCTGCAGCAATGGATCAGTCACAGATTATTATGTTCCCGGGTGGTTTCTCCGCAGGTGATGAGCCGGATGGTTCAGCTAAGTTCTTTGCAACAGCATACCAGAATGCAGCACTTAAGGAAGCAGTTGAGAGATTGCTTGACAGAGACGGACTTGTACTGGGTATCTGTAATGGGTTCCAGGCATTGATTAAACTGGGACTTGTGCCTTACGGCAAAATAACAGGCCAAGATGCAAACAGCCCGACTCTTACCTTCAATACCATTAACCGTCATATCTCTAAGATGGTATATACCAAGGTTGTATCCGATAAGTCACCTTGGCTTCGTGAAGCAAAACTTGGTGAGACCTATGTTATTCCTGCATCGCACGGTGAAGGAAGATTTGTAGCGAACGATGACGTTCTGAAAGAGTTAATCGCAAATGGACAGGTTGCAACCAGATACGTTGATCCGGAGGGAAATTGCTCTATGGATGAAGAGTGGAACGTTAACGGTTCTTACCTTGCAATCGAAGGTATTACATCTCCTGATGGTCGTTGTCTTGGTAAGATGGGCCACTCTGAACGTCGCGGAGACGGTGTTGCCGTAAATATTTACGGTGAACAGGATATGAGAATTTTTGAATCAGGTGTTAACTATTTTAAGTAATTCGTCTTGTGGGGGACTACTTATGGCCAAAAAACAACACAATCACGAATATGGCTTGCAATGGACCGGCAGAATGACCTGGCTACTGGTATGGTGTTTTCTAATGTTCCTTGCCTGCCTGGGTGTTTGCTTTTACCATGTATATTCGGTTATTGACAATTACAGAGATAGAATGGATGTGTCTATTCTGGCACAGACTCAGCTTGACAGTGAGATTGTAAAGGGTAATTTAGACAGTGATATTCAGGTTATTCAGTCTACTGCGGAGCAGTTCCAGCTGATTAATGGATTTGGCAGGGATATCAGTGACGAACAGGCACACCGCATGCTGTCAGCAGCGAAAGACAATACAGGCGTCGAGCGACTGGTTATGGTCGGAAGAGATGGAAGAATTATTTCTTCTCAGAAATATAGTACCATGTCTGGTGTGGAACGCTATGTTCCGGAGGATGATATCGGTGATCGGGTACAGGTTGTTCGTTCCGATTATGAGTTTGGTGACGGTAAGGGGACTTACTGTGTTATTGTACCGATTAGACGAGAGGGTATTCTTCTTGGATACCTTTTAGGATTTAATTCTACTGCCAGATTAACCCAAGGAACGGAATCAGATAGCTTCGCCAATATGGCAAGTACCTTTGTTATTGACTCTTTTGGTAATGTGTTCTCCAGTTCTCATCCCAGTAAGGCCTTTGCGGGTAACAGCAGAAATTTCTATACTTCGTTGAGAGAGAGCTTGTCCGATAAGGTGGATCCGGATCTTACAGAAGAGAGAATTCGTAAGCAGTTGGTGCAGAGTTCTACCGGTAAACTGAACTTTGCAGGTAAGAACGATACCATGAATGTGTTCTATACCAGTGTACAGGGGCATTCAGACTGGAAGTATATCAATATTGTTTCCAATCAGACCATTAATGCACTGGTCAGAGGTATCGTGCTAAATGCGGTGATTACCAATTTTCTGGTTATTGCGATCATGACCGTTATTGCGTTTATGATTTGGAGATTTGTACTGGAAGAACGAAAGACCATGTCCAAACTGGCTTTTGAAGATTCCCTTACACAGTCGCCTAACGAGCGATTCTTCCAGGATGAGGTAGAAAGAATTCTGCAGACTTATAACGATGCTTATCGAATTATCAGTTTTGACGTACAGAACTTCCGTTATTTGAACGAGTCTTACGGTCATATGAAGGCTGACCAGGTTCTACGTGCTATAGCAAGGGCCTGCGAGAAGAATATTACCATTCGAGAGACTTTTGCCAGAATCAGTGCCGACAGATTTGTCATTCTGCTTGCGGATGATGGAAGAACCAAAGAAAGAATTCTTCGAATTGAAGAAGAGGTTGCGAAACAGGCGTTAAACGAAGCGATTAACTACCCAATCAAACTGAAGTGTGGCTTCTACGAGGTGGTTGATCATAAGGAGCCGGTTTCGTCTATGATTGATAAAGCCAACCTGGCACGTAAGTCTATTACAGCCCAGTCCAGAGAGTTAATGGCTATATATCACGAGGATTTGATGGAGGAGACCAGACGAATCGAGTTTATTGAATCCAAGATGGAGTTCGCTCTTGCAACAGAGGAATTTATTCCCTATTTGCAGCCTAAGTGGGATATGAAGCATGATCACATCGTAGGTGCGGAGGCACTGGTAAGATGGGCAACCTCCAGCGGAGAGATTATTCCTCCCGGAGACTTTATTCCGATTTTTGAGAAGAACGGCTTCATTGAGAAGGTTGACTTCTATATGTTGGAGGCAATCTGTAAGTACATTCGTCAGATGCTTGATGAAGGAAGAGAGGTTTATCCGGTATCCATTAACCAGTCCAGATATCTGCTTCATGATTCAAGTTATACCTTTAATGTGCAGCAGATTCTATTGAAATATAAGATTCCCAAGGGTCTTATTGATTTGGAACTTACAGAAACAGTGTTCTTCCAGGAGAGAGAACGAATGATTGAAGTGATGAATGAACTAAAGGGCATGAACC
>JAZLHG010000397.1:0-3078 GCA_045616705.1 Lachnospiraceae bacterium
ATCGAATTCCTGGAAGAATTTGTGGGTCCAAGAATGATTCAGCTTTATAAAGCAATCAAGCTTGCTTTTGATGATAAACTGATTCTCAATCCGGGTAAGATGATTGAATTTAATAAATAGCAATTACAAATAAAGGAGACAAAACATGAGTAATAAGAAATCACTGCTTGTGGATAAGAATAAAATGCCACTTGCTCTGGGTATTGCATTCGTTGCATTTACTACACAGTTCGGTGGCGGATTTGCTTCCGGAGCACAGATCAAACAGTACTTTATCAATTATGGAATCTGGTGCCTTCTGCTTCCGATTCTAAGCCAGGGACTTTATTCCATCTTCTTCTGGTATGGAATGCGTTATGCTTACAAGCACAAGACTTATGACTATCGTTCATTTTCAGACAGTCTTTACGGACCAACCCGAGTAGTTATGTCAAATGCTTTTGAGATCTGTTACCTGATCATGATCGGTACGGCTTCTGCAGCAGCATTTGCAACAGGGGGATCTACATTGAATACACTGACAAAGGTTCCTTATTGGCTTTGTACTTTGATCATCGCAGTATTTATCTTTGTAATTGCAATGTATGGTACGAACCTGGTTCGTAAGGTTGCATCTACTTTATCTGTACTGATCATTGTGGGACTTCTCGTAGTTCTGATTCCAAACCTGATTGCTCAAATGCCTGCAATTGCAGAAGCAATCGGAAATATGAAGGCTGGTCAGATGGTAGCTGCTTCTAATGAAACAGGCGCATTTGGTCCTGCTCTCTGGAGTGCATTTCTCTACTTCCTGTTCCAGTTATCTTCTGTATCTGTAATGTACCAGCACATGGAGCCGGTAACAGATGTGAAGCAGATTGACAGAGCAGCAATCGGTATGTTTGTTGTAAACTTTCTTTCTATGGAACTTGCAATCGTTGGTATGCTGGCAGTTATGTTCGTTCCGGCAATGGCAGAAGCAACAGTCCCAATGCTGGTACTCGTTCAGAACGGAGTTGGCGCGGTAGCATTTACACCGATTATCTCAGTACTTATCATTCTCGGTGCAATCTCTACCGGTGTTAACATGATTGCCGGTATCGTAGCTCGTTGTGTAAATGCAGTAGAGCGTCGTATGACAACAGAGGATGCAAAGGCAAATGGCCACATGATCAGAATGGCAATTGCAACTATCATCTTCGTAGCAATCGCATGGGGTATTGCACAGTTCGGACTTATGGCAGTTGTTAAGAAGGGTTATGCATACCTTGGCTATGCATCACTGATTACAGTATTTATTCCATTTGTAATTCATGCCATTATCACAAAGATGAAAGAAGTATAGAGAGTAGAAGCTACTATCGAGCCTGATTGACACTACAGCATGAATAACGCTTGTGCATCGAAGGGCAGTCCTGTAGGATGTGTATAGATGCGACGTGTATAGCAGCAGGAAGCATCAGAGGAAATACATTTTCCTATCAATAAGAATTAATATTTGTCATGGTCCATAGGTAGGATATGAAATAGGAGGACAACATGCAAACAGTTTCAAATCAAAAATATAGCGGAGAAAGAGCTTTGTTCCATGCTTCAGATATGGCTATCATAGACAGTATTTTTGAAGATGGTGAATCTCCATTAAAGGAAAGCTCAAATATTGAACTTACGGGATGTATGTTCAAGTGGAAATATCCGTTATGGTACTGCAGCAATATTAAGGCAACGGATTGTAAATGGTTTGATATGGCCAGGGCGGGAGTATGGTATACAAACAATATTTCAGTTGAAAATGCAATGATCGAAGCCCCTAAGAATTTTAGAAGATGCAAGGGACTGGTCTTAAAAAATGTAGACTTTTTCCATGCACTTGAGACACTTTGGCACTGTGATGATGTAACTCTTGAACAGGTAACTGCCAAGGGCGATTACTTTGCAATGAATTGCAGCAATATGAAGATCAGCGGCTTAAAACTGGATGGAAATTATTCCTTTGACGGCTGCAAGAACATAGAAATCAGGGATTCAGTCCTTCTTTCAAAGGATGCATTTTGGAACAGTGAAAACATCACGGTATATGATTCATTTATTTCAGGTGAATACTTAGGCTGGAATGCGAAAAATCTTACGCTGGTCAACTGTACGATCGAGAGTCTTCAGGGAATGTGCTACATAGATAATCTTGTGATGAAGAATTGCAAGCTGATAAATACGACGCTTGCATTTGAGTATTCAAGTGTAGATGTTCAGATAACAGGTAAGGTGGATAGTGTATTAAACCCTTCAGGCGGAAGTATCAGGGCGGGCAGAATCGGGACCTTGATTCTGCAGAAGGATTTGATTGACACATCAAAGACAAATATTGTCTGTGACGCTATTGAGGAGACAAAAGATGAGCCGTTTTGATGAATTGATCGACCGTAGAAATACACAGTCCTACAAATGGGATGTCGGAGAAAATGAGCTCCCGATGTGGGTGGCAGATATGGATTTTCAAACTGCACCGGCAATTATCGATGCGCTGAAAAATAGGGTGGCGCATGGGATTTTCGGCTATTCTGTCGTGCCTGGCGAGTGGTATGAGGCATATATCAGTTGGTGGAAGAGAAGACATCATTTTGAAATGAAAAAGGAATGGCTGATTTTTTGTACAGGAGTCGTTCCGGCAATATCAACCACTGTTCGAAAGCTTACAACTGCTGCAGAGAATGTAATCGTTATAACACCTGCTTACAACATTTTCTTTAATTCAATCTACAATAATGGACGAAATATTGTTGAGTGCGAGCTGATATATCAGGACGGAAGATACGAGCTTGATTATGCGGATTTAGAAGATAAATGCAGTGATCCGCAGAGTACACTTCTTATTTTGTGTAATCCACATAATCCGACAGGCATCATATGGTCAAAAGAGCAGTTGGCTAAAATCGGAGAGATATGTGCGAGAAATAATGTTACGGTTCTTTCTGATGAGATACATTGCGATCTTACGCTTCCGAATACCGAATACACACCATTTGCGGCGGCTACAGAGGTATGTGAACAGATTAGCGTCAGTTGCATTGCACCAACAAAGACCTTTAATATTGCCGGACT
>JAZLHG010000398.1:0-5864 GCA_045616705.1 Lachnospiraceae bacterium
TATGAAAAGTTCATGAAATTTATGAAAAAATCGGTATGTTTATTGACCATTTTCTGCCCAAAACCTATAATAAAATCTAACAACTTCATATTAGGAGGTTTCATATGGCTCTGTCAGATGAGATTAAGGAACAGCAGCAGAAACTGAAGGGTCAGGGATTCAAGGCAGTGGCCGCCTACATTTGGGACTATTACAAGGTTCACTTTATTGTTGCGGTTGTAGCCATCCTGATTATCATCTCCCTGGTTCGGACGCTTGTTAACAACAGTCGTCCCGAATACATCAATGTCATGGTATTGAATGCGACCTATGATTTATCCGCAGGAGGTGAGGGTCTCGAGAAACAGTTGGCATCTTATGCAGGCGTTGATACCAAGACCACAAGGCTCTCCTTTGATACCACTTCTTCTTACGCCGGCACTGATTCTCCGGATTCCGGAAGCATGGCTGTCAATTTGAAGATTCTTGCTCAGTTTCAGGCACAGACACTGGATGTAATGATTGCCCCTCAGGAAGTCATTGAGGAATATGCACCAACCGGTGGCTACGGAGATTTAAGAGAATATATCAGTGAAGAAGAACTTCACAAGTTGGAAGCAGATGGGTTTGAGATTCTAACCGTAAATGTATACGGCAAGGACACTCCGGTGGGAATCAATCTTAAGAGTTCCCCTTATTTTGCAGGTCTGCCTTACGGCTACCCCTTCCATGATGGTGTGAATCCTTATTTCACCATTGCACTTGCAGCTCCTCATCCGGACGCCGCAGTTACATTTCTACATATGCTTACGGAATAAGATTCATCAATCGAATAAACAGAATTTCATTGAACAGGCGGTTCATTGAATAAGTGGTTCATTTAATAAATGAAATGCATTACAGTCTCGTATTAAGAACAAAGCAGATTAGGATTACTCCTAAGCTGCTTTATTCTTATCGCCTTTGTAAATATTACGCGACGATTCTAATCACACATTTCTCTTAGTTGATGCCCGCGTTCTGGCAGAGTGTTCTAAGCTCACCGATGGAGTGATGGCTTACCATCTCCTCATACTGTCCGGTGTAATCCCATAAACCATGAAAATACTGTACCTGAGCCGGTGTGAACATTGCGGTACCATCCTTACATACAACCGGCACTCCTCCTGCAGGTGCTACAGGTGCCGCCGGCGCTGCCGGTGCCTGCTGCTGTGCTGCTTCAAGAGCTGCTTGCTGTGCTGCAAGTTCCGCTGCTGCCTGCTGCTGAGCAGCCAATGTCGGATCCACTGCTCCACTCTCAGCCTGCTTACGAGCTTCAGCCTGTGCTGCCTCAAGAGCTGCCTTAGCTGCTTCTTCTTCCTTACTCTTCTCCTGTGCTGCCGCTACAACATCGGCTGCTGCAAGGGCATCTGCCTCCGCGCCTTCTGTTGACTTGCCATGAGCTGCCAGATAAGTCTGGGCTTCCTCATCGGAGATAGAATCAAGGAACTCAGACTTGATGTAAGCTTCGCCCTCTTCATACTGAAGTCTGCTCCAGTCATCTACGGTCTCCAGACGAAGGTATACCTCACCGATGGCACATTTCTTAATGATATTCTCATCGGACTCAGTAGATGGAGACTTACGCATTCTAACATTATCATTGGTCTTCACATAAGTAGGCTTCGCTGCCGCCTCTTCTGCTGCTGCCTTAGCTTCCTGAAGTGCCTGAGCATCCGCTTCTGCCTGTGCTCTTGCATCTGCTTCTGCCTGCGCCGCTGCCTGTTCTGCAGCGATATCTCGAATATTATAATAGAGATAATTACTCTCTACCTTCTCCTTGCCCTTGCTGCGGATACATACCGTTACAGGGCCTGCGGAGTAAGTATGAAGGATTGCCTTACCCTCACCATATGATTCAAATGTAGCATTACCTGCATCGATAATGTAATCGATTTCATCATCACCAACCTTAGCAGTGTCAGGTGACATAGCGAATGTGAAGATATAATCCTTATTCACATCCAGTTCTTGTTCGGCAAAGCTGGGTGTAAGTGTAAGCGACTCCAGTTTCTTCTTGCTGCCGGCTCCCTTAACCAGTGAAACTATCACAATTACAACCACAATGAGAATAATCAGGATTGCAACCAGCGAAAGAAGCATCTGAAGCTGTGCTTTTTTTCTACGTTTCAATTTAATGACCTCCCTAAAAGAACTCCCTTATTTAGTATGTGGTATAGTCAACCACTCTATATATATTAACAAAGTATTACGAGATTTACAACACCTTGGCCCCTTCCATTTCAAAACGGAAGCGAACCTCACTCATTCCGGTGCCCTTCATTGCCTCACGAAGTCTCATCTTATCCTTCGCATAGAACAGTAAGAATCCACCACCGCCGGCACCAATCATCTTACCGCCCATAGCACCGTTCTGCATAGCCAGATCGTACCACTCATCAATCTGAGGATTGGACATTCCGCCGGAACGTTTCTTCTTATACTGCCAGTGAACATTCATAATATCTGCAAAGGTATCTAAATCACCCTTCTCAAATGCAGCCTTACTCTGGTATCCCAAATCCTTAACGAAATCCAGGTTCTTAATCATGTCCTGATTCTTCTCTTTGCTCTTATCATCCTGTTCCTTCAGGATAGAACCTGCAGAACGGGAGAATCCGGTGAAGTACAGACATAAATTATCTTCCAGATTGTAAAGGGTCTCCTTGGAAATGTTTAAAGGATCCACCCATACATATCCATCCTTATGGAAGTTCATACAGGTAATTCCGCCGTATGCGGCAATATACTGATCCTGCTTACCGATAGGCTCCTTCAGACGATTCATCTCAATCTCGCAGGCTTCTTCGGCAAGGGTACGGGTACTGACAATATTGCCCTGCATGGTATGCAACGCACGAAGCAGTGCAGTTGTAAAACTACTGGATGAACCAAGGCCTGTGCCAGCAGGAATATCAGCCATGGAGCAAATCTCAATATGATTATCGGTCCAGTTCAGCATCTTCAGAGCTTCTCTGATAATCGGGTGCTGAATCTCGTCAATAGTCTGCACCTTTTCGAACTTGGAATACTTCAGAATATATCCCGGTTCAAAGGTCTGGTGCAGAGTCAGATATACATATTTATCAATTGCGGCAGAGATTAAAAATCCTTCTCTGGATTCATAGTAAGAAGGCAGATCGGTTCCGCCGCCGCCAAGCGATATTCTAAGTGGACTTCTTGCAATAATCATGTTTATAACCTCCGTAATCGTTAGCAAATATCATTATATCTATTAATTTATATTTCATCAAGAAGCGCCGGATCTTTTACCCGCTCGTAATCCGGATGTTCTCCGGACCATCCTGTTCGCTTCATGCTGCGAATCTTCTCCATATCTTCTTCTGACAGAGCAACACGGAAGGCTGCCATATTCGCATCCATTCTCTCAGGGCTTGATGCTTTGGGAAGCGGCACAATATCAGACTGAATCTCAAAGGCCAGACACAGCTGCTGTACACTGATTCCATATCTTACAGCCATCTCATTTAACATTTCATTGGCAGTCAGCCTGTTCTTGCCAAGAGGACTCCAACCCTGAATCACCATACCATGGCTGCGAGCAAATTCCACTGCTTCCTTCTGCAGATACCCGGGATGCAGTTCCAGTTGTTCTGCCATAGGAACGATTCTGGCGGTTGTCAGAATATTCTCCATGTGGTGCACTAAGAAGTTACTGATTCCAATGGACTTCACAAGTCCTTTCTCATATAAATCTTCCAATGCTCTCCAGGTCTCTCTGCTTACCTCCTGCCAGTTGGGATCCGACAAATTCGGTCTGGGCCAATGTACAATATACATATCAAGATAAGTTAGCCCCAATCTCTTAAGAGATGCATAGAAGGCATTCGTGGCACCCTCATATCCCATTTCACTTCTCCAGCATTTACTGCTGATAAACAGGTCCTCTCTCTTCACAAGACCTCTCGCTATGCCGATTCTTACTGCCTCACCCAGTTCTTCTTCGTTACCGTAGAACGATGCGGTATCGAAATATCGGTAACCATGTTCCATGGCAGTTATGAAGATTTCCGGATCGGTAATCTGATAGGTTCCAAATGCCATCCCCGGCATTTTCACACCATTTGATAATGTATATTCTTTCATATTCTTCATACCTTTATTCTAAATTGATGATTACAATACCTTAAGTAAATGTTCATATGCACCGGTCACTTCTTCCGGCTGCACATCATGCACAATGGATAAATTCAAATCGCTGTCTGCGAAAATCACAGCGGTAATGGCTGCGTCCACCTGCTTTTTATCTTTCTTAATCTTATCAAGCACCATATCCATTTCAAAGGTCTCAAGACCTAAGAATCCGTTCTCTTCCTTCAACAGGTCAAGGTCAATAATGCGCTTTAGTATCGCATCCATTCTGTCTCTTTCTTCCACGCTGATATTGCCTCTCATACAGGCTACCGCATTGGCCATAATCATACCCATGGCAACTGCGGTACCATGAGGAATGGCATAATCGGTAATGGCCTCAAAGGCATGTCCGAAAGTATGAGCGAAGTTCAGATGGATACGAATTCCCTTATCGAACTCGTCTGCCTCAATAAACGGCTTCTTAAATGCCAGAGATTTGCGAACATACTGTTCCACAAGAGCCGGTTCTCTGTTAATCAGGCCTTCAAGGTCCTGTTCAATCTGGTCAAGAGAACAGCCTTCCTCATCACCTGCTCCCTTACCTGCCATAATATTGAACTTTACCACTTCTCCAAGACCGCTTAAGAAGTCTCTTCTTGTGAGTGTAGCAAAAACAGGCGGACAAATATGCAGTTCATCAGGAGGATAGAAGGTTCCCAGCAGATTCTTGTAGGACTTGTAATTTAAGGATGTCTTGGATCCGATGCAGCTGTCGCTGGCCGCAAGCAGTGTAGTGGGCACGAAGATCCAGTGAATTCCTCTGTATAAAATATTGGATACAAATCCTGTAATATCCTGGGTAATCCCGCCTCCGGCGGAAAATAGCACGGCGTTTCTTTTACCGTTTAATGCAGTCATCGCCTCGCAGACCGTAAGTGCTGTCTCTATGGTCTTATTGGTCTCGATTGCATCAAGAAGAAACAGTCTTTCTTCCGGAATTCCCTCAAACCGAGATTTATACAGTTCATATACATTCCGATCAATCACATAGAAGGTATTTGCCCCGGCATTTTTGATTCCGGTGGTCTCTTCAATATGATCCGGTGCATAAGCCTTCAGGAAATCCACGTTCTGCTCGAACAGAACTTCATATTCTTTGGCATAGGATTTAATTCTCATATTTATTCTCCTATCTATTACATCATCCGTCTTAAATCAGCATATTTCGCTTCACTTCGTCCGTAGGAAGGAACGGTGCCAAATCCTCAAGGGGAGGACTCATTAGGGTTCCATCCGGAAGTTTCTTGGTTGCGGACTTGGGTTCATAGACCTGTGTGGTATCCGTAAATATCTCTGCAATGACAGGACCTTCCGTTGCAAGAACCTGATCTACAAATGCCTTGAGCTGTTTATTTTCCCGACAGGGGAAATAAGGATATCCATAGGCATCTGCCAGCTTCTCCATGTCGGGGAAGCCCAAATCTCCGCTTTCAGGTCCTAAACCTACCGGCGTATGCTCTCCGAAAATATTGTGCTGGGTCTGCCGAATCTGGTGGTAACCCTGGTTATTAATTACAAAAATTTTGATTGGTAGACGATTGGTAATAATCGTCTGCAGTTCCTGCAGATTCATCTGAATGCTGCCATCTCCCGCAATACATACAATCGGAGACCGGTCTGCTGCGATGCAGGCACCGATTGCTGCCGGAAGATCATATCCCATGGAAGATAAGGCACAGTTCATAATAAAT
>JAZLHG010000399.1:0-6198 GCA_045616705.1 Lachnospiraceae bacterium
AATGAAGCTATTGCGAACAATATTGCCAATGTTAACACACCGGGATACAAGCGTCATGATGTTTCATTTGAAGCAGAATTGAAGCACGCGCTTGGTGCGTCCAAATACGTAAGTTTGGATAAGAAGGTAGCAGATCTGAATAAGGATAACCGTATGTCACACGTGCAGCCCAGAGCTTACATTGATGCGGCAGGTTTCTCTTACAGACTGGATGGCAATAATGTTGATATCGATAATGAGAACGTGGAACTTGCTTCTAACCAGATTAAGTATGATGCGATTGTGCAGAGCATTAATCAGGAGTTCAAGAATCTACAGACTGTGATTAAATAAGGGGGGAATAAGAGATGAGCATTTTTAGTACTTTCGGTGTTAATGCATCCGGTATGACGGCTGAACGTTATCGTATGGATATTATTTCCCAGAACGTTGCGAATGCCAATACCACAAGAACGGAAGATGGTAAGCCGTACAGACGTAAGATTGTTACTTTTACGGAGAAGACCACCAACCCTACAGAGTTTGGCACCATTTTTCGTAAGAGCAGAGGTATGGATGTGGGCGACGGCGTTAAGGTGTCCGGCGTTTACGAAGACCATAAGGAAGAAATGAAGATGGTTTACGATCCTTCCCATCCGGACGCGGATGAGAACGGATATGTGACTTATCCTAATGTAAATATTGTCACCGAGATGACCAATATGATTGACAGTACTCGTGCTTATGAAGCGAATGCAACAGCTTTTACAGCAAGCAAGAGCATGGCAATGAAGGGTCTGGACATTGGCAGATCGTAGTCGGAGGAATCATAAATGGATATTACTTCATTACTGAATGTTACTTCTCCGGCTGTTGCAAATACTGCCGGAACAGCATCTACATTAGCTAAGAAGCCTACAGATGAGAGCTTTACTTCTCTGTTTCAGTCTGCATTAAGCAACATTAATGAGACGAATTCGCTGCTGAATTCCTATGAGGAAGAAGAAGTGAAGTTTGCCCTTGGACTTACAGACAATACCCATGATTTGTCTATTGCTGCAGCTAAGGCCAGCACGGCACTTAGTTATACTGTTGCGTTAAGAGACAAGTTTATGGAAGCATATAAAGAGATTATGCAGATGCAGATCTAAAATACTATTTAAGAAGGTGTCCGTATGGATGGTCTGATGGAGAAACTGAAACAGATTCCGGTTAAGATACTGGAATGGTGGAATAAGTTTAATGCAAAACAGAAGACGATTATTATCAGCGTTGCTGCCGGTGTGATTCTTGCACTGGCTATTTTGGTTTCTATTCTTACGAAACCTCAGTATGAGAGGCTGATTACTTGTGATTCCACAAAAATGGCATCGGCAATTACGGAACTTCTGGAGGGTGATTCCATTCCTTATCAGATTACGGATGATGGATTGATTATTTCCGTTAAGAAGGAGGACATGGCCAAGGCGACCCTACTCCTTGGCGCTAATGATTACCCTGCAGACAGTTATAGTCTCGAGACTGCTCTTGCAGGTGGCTTCAGTACAACCGAAGCTGATAAACAGAAGACTTATAAGCTCTATCAGGAGAAGCATCTTGAGGAGATTATGGAGGCTCAGAGTGCTGTTAAATCAGCATATGTAACATTATCTATTCCGGATAATGACGGAACGCTTCTTGCTAAAGAAGAGGAAGCATATGCTTCGGTACTTCTTGATTTAGATTCGGAATTGGGTGTTGGCGTTGCTGAGAATTTTGCGAAGAATATTGCAACGGCTCTTGGTAATAAGACAACTTCGAATATTACCATTATTGATTCGAACGGTAATCTGTTATTTTCCGGTGCGGATGCAGCGGCAGAGTCTTCAAGTGTTGTGAATACCAGCAATCAGCTAGCCCTTAAGGCTGAAGCTGAGAGATTGGTGAAACAGGAAGTAACCCAGGTTCTTCTTGGTTCGAACCTGTTTGAAGATGTTAAGGTAGCTCCCAATTTGGTTATGGATTTCTCATCCATTAAGCAGACGGAGCATACATATACACAGTCGGATGAGAATGGTACCAATGTATTGTCTCACGAGAATACTTATGAAGCCAACGGTAAGGGTGGTGCTTCCGGTGTTCCCGGTACTGATACCAATACAGAGGAACAAACCTACGTTATCGAAGACGATGGCAACTCTAATTATTCCGTTGCGGAAGAGAGTAGAGATTATCTTCCAAGCGAAAAGATTAAAGATACTGTAATCCCTCCAGGATCAATTTCATATGATTCGTCTTCGGTTGCTATTTCTGCATCTCACTATGTGATTTACAAGGAAGATGAACTGAAGAAGCAGGGGCTTCTTGATGGAATTACTTTTGATGAATTTATGGCTCAGAATTCGGAAATGGTACCCAAGGAAGTGTCCGAAGATATGAGAATACTTGTATCTAATGCTACAGGTATTCCGGTTGCCAATATTTCCATGATTGCTTATGATGTGCCTATTTTCCAGCCAAGAGAAGGCAGCGCTTTCAAGGCTACGGATATTGCACAGATTATTTTGATTGCTTTAATTCTTGGACTCCTTGCGTTTGTTCTGCTGTCCTCCTTCCGTAGAGAACGAAAGGAAGTGCCGCAGGAAGAGGAATTGTCTGTTGAGAATCTTCTTCAGACTACTCAGGAAGTTGAAGTGGAGGATATTGATCTTGAGAGTAAGTCTGAGGTCAGACTGATGGTTGAGAAGTTTGTGGATGAGAATCCTGCTGCGGCTGCGCAGCTTCTTCGTAACTGGCTGACCGAGGAATGGGGGTAGAAGATGGCCAGAACCAATAAAGATACACAATCTGTAGTGCCTTTTGTGGGTGTCCAAAAAGCCGCATTGTTGCTTATTTCGCTGGGGCCAGAGCGTTCTGCACTGATTTTCCAGTACTTAAAGGAAGAAGAGATTGAGGATCTCACGCTGGAAATTGCCAATACCAGAAGTGTAACACCACAGATTAAAGAGGCTGTAATTGAAGAATTCTACCAGGTATGTCTTGCCCAGCAGTATATTGCAGAAGGCGGTATCGGCTATGCTAAGGAACTCCTTGAGAAGGCACTTGGTGAAGAGAAGGCATTGGATGTAATTGGCAAACTGACTGCTTCTCTTCAGGTGAAACCCTTTGAATTTATTCGCAAAACCGAAGCATCTCAGATTCTTAACTTTATTCAGGATGAACATCCTCAGACCATTGCCCTTATTCTGTCATATTTAAATCCGGGTCAGGCTGCAATGATTGTATCTGCACTTCCGCCCGATCGTCAGGCTGATGTTGCGAAACGTATTGCTTTGATGGACCGTACATCGCCTGATGTTATTAAAGAAGTTGAGAAGATTCTTGAATCCAAACTTGCATCTCTTGTTAATCAGGATTACACCATCATTGGTGGCGTAGATGCTGTAGTTGATATTTTGAATACTGTTGATAGAAGTACTGAGAAACATATTATGGAGACTCTGGAAATTGACGAGCCTGAGCTTGCTGATGAGATTCGTAAGAAGATGTTTGTATTTGAAGATATTCTGTTACTGGATGATCGTGCAATTCAGCGTGTTCTTCGTGATGTGGATAACAGTGATTTGGCAATTGCACTTAAGGGTGGTAATGAAGAAGTGCAGAATGCAATTTTCAATAACTTGTCCAAGCGTCTTGCGGTCATGATTAAAGAAGATATGGAATTTATGGGTCCTGTACGAATGAAGGATGTTGAGGAGGCTCAGCAGAAGATCGTTAATATTATCAGACGTCTTGAGGATTCTTCAGAAATCGTTATTTCACGTGGTGGAGGTGACGAGATTATTGTCTAATCTGGTTAAATCCGCTTATGTAGTCCAGAAGGATTCATCAAGTAGAGTAATTGATTCTAATAAACAAATTGAAGAACGGATTCGTTTTTTGACCGAAATCATGGAGCAGGAAGCCAGCAAGTCGGTTGCTTCCGAAGATGATTTTGTTGAAGGGCTTGATGCAGATATTGTAGAGAGTCTGCTGGTCGATCAGGATGAAGGGGCTTCGGATGTCGTTGACTCGGTAATGAATCAGGTGAATGAGGCGAGGGCTGAACTTGAACAACTTCATTCTCAGGCGGATATTGTAATTGCTGATGCGAAATCTCAGGCTGATACAGTGATTCGTGAAGCACGGGATCAGGCATCAAGGGAAGCCGAACAGATTCGCGAAGAAGCCAGACAGGCCGGATATAATGACGGATATGAGGAAGGGCTTAGAAGAGCTCAGGAAGCGGAAGAGAGTCTGAAGCAGAGAGAAGCACAATTGATTCAGGCATATGAAGAGAAACTGGAAGAGATTGAACCATCTCTTGTGGAAGCGTTGACTGATATTTATGAGTCTGTTTTGGGAATTGATCTTGCAGGCAGAAAAGACGTCATTATGTATCTTATTCAAAAAGCAATGTCAACTATTGAAGGTGGCAGTAACTATTTGATTCATGTATCGGCAGAGGACAGTTCTTATGCCAATGAACATAAGGATGAACTTCTTGCGGTAGTTGGCTCATCAGATTCGGTTGAGTTGATTACGGATAGAACTTTAAAAGAGGGACAGTGTTTTATTGAAACCGAAAGTGGCATTTTTGATTGCAGTATCGGCGTGGAAATGGAAATTCTGCGTACAGAATTAAAACTAATGTCCCGAAGTGATATGTAGGTATGAAATAAAGTGATTAATGTTGCAAAATACCGAAAATTATCTGAAAAGACATATTATAAACGTCTAGGCAAGGTTGTAAATGTTGTTGGTCTTACGATTGAATCCAATGGCCCGGACGCGAAACTGGACGACCTTTGCAGAATCGTAATCGATGAAGAATCGGGGAAATACGTACTTGCAGAGGTTGTTGGCTTTAAGGATTCTAAGACCCTACTTATGCCTTATGAGAGCACAGAAGGCATTGGCTTTGGCTGTGTAGTCGAGAACCTTGGATATCCACTTTCCGTTCCGGTTGGTGAGGCACTTCTTGGCAAATGTCTGGATGGTCTTGCCAGACCTATTGATGGAGAAGTTCTTGAAACCAACGTGTCTTACCCGGTTGAGGCTATGCCGCCTGATCCGCTTGAGAGAGTGATTATTGCTGACCCGTTACCGCTTGGAGTGAAGGCCGTTGACGGCTTAATGACCATAGGTAAAGGTCAGCGAATTGGTATTTTCGCAGGTTCTGGCGTGGGAAAGTCTACCTTGCTTGGTATGTTTGCAAGAAATACCAGAGCGGATATTAATGTGATTGCCTTAATCGGAGAACGTGGTCGTGAGGTTCGTGAATTTATTGAACGTGACTTAGGCGAAGAGGGTATGAGACGGTCTGTTGTAGTTGTGGCAACGTCTGATCAGCCGGCGCTTGTTCGTAAGAAGGCTGCCAAGACTGCCACAGCAATTGCAGAGTATTTTCGTGATCAGGGACAGGATGTTCTGCTTATGATGGATTCTTTGACCCGATTCTCCATGGCGCAAAGAGAAATAGGACTGTCAAATGGTGAGCCACCGGTAACAAGAGGCTACCCGCCCAGTGTGTATGCGGAAATGCCTAAATTGTTAGAACGTGCAGGCAATGGTTCCAAGGGCTCCATTACAGGTTTGTATACGGTACTGGTCGATGGTGATGATTTTAATGAGCCGATTACCGATACGGCAAGATCTATCTTGGATGGTCATATTGTTCTTAGCAGAAAACTTGGTCATAGAAATCACTATCCTGCTATTGATGTACTGGCCAGTATTTCGAGATGTATGTCTCAGATTACCGATAAGCAGCATAAGGCTGTAGCCGGTAAGCTGAAGAATGTTCTTGCCACATACAATGAGGCAGAAGATTTGATTAACATTGGTGCATATAAGGCAGGTGCCAATCCGTCTATTGACTTTGCAATAGAAAAAATTGGACAAGTTAATGAATATTTGCGGCAAGATGTGGACAGCAAGTATTCTTTTGAAGAAGAATTGGCTATGCTTGAGGAGATCTTTGCTTAATGGCTCGATTTCGTTACAGAATGCAGAATATTCTGGAAATAAAAGAAAAGCTGGAGACCCAGGCCAGAAATGAATACGCGATTGCGAACGGGGCATTGGCGGAAGAAGAAGAGAAACTTCAGGATCTGATTAACCGTAAGGCGGGATATGAAGAGTACTTAAGACAATTGTATTCCGACAAACTGGTGATTGTCGAAATCAGTAGGACAAAAG
>JAZLHG010000400.1:0-1410 GCA_045616705.1 Lachnospiraceae bacterium
CAGGTATGAACTGCCTCGCGGCTTATAACCATCTCGCCGCAGTCTTCGCAGTAATATGCGGGGATTCTGTGACCCCACCAAAGCTGTCTGGAGATACACCAGTCTCTGATGTTCTCAAGCCAGCGAAGATAGGTCTTATCAAAAGCTTCCGCAACAAACTGAAGAGAGCCAATCTCTGCATCTGTCTTGCCCTCTCTTCCATTCTTCAGAACCTCAATGGCAGGCTTCGCTAGTTCTTCCATGGCAACAAACCACTGTTTCTTCGCCATAGGTTCAATGGTACATCCACATCTGTCATGCGTACCTACATTATGTACATGCTCTTCAACCTTAACTAACAGACCCAGTCTGTCAAGTTCATCAACCATAGCCTTACGTGCTTCGTAACGGTCCATGCCTGCATACTTGCCACCAACCTCGTTAATGGTTGCATCATCATTCATCACATTGATCACATCCAGATTATGGCGCTGACCTACCTGGAAGTCGTTCGGGTCATGAGCAGGTGTAATCTTAACAACACCGGTACCGAATTCCTTATCAACATATGCATCCTGAATCATGGGAATCTCCTGATTCTGAAGAGGAAGAACTACATTCTTACCCTCAAGCCAGAAGTATCTCTCATCAGAAGGATTCACTGCCAACGCTGTATCACCCAACATAGTCTCCGGTCTGGTGGTTGCAACAATGACATAGTTCTTCTCATCAGGATTCTCGGGCTTCTCACCTCTAAGCATTGCCTCTGCTTCCTTGGTTCCGGCGATGGGATATCTTAAATGCCAGAAATGGCCGGTCTGCTCCTCATACTCAACCTCTGCATCCGAAATTGTAGTATGGCAAACAGGGCACCAGTTAACAATACGGTTACCCTTGTAAATATAGCCCTTCTCATATAAATTAATGAATACTTTCTCAACTGCTGCAGAACAGCCTTCGTCCATAGTAAAACGCTCTCTGTCCCAGTCACAGGAAGATCCGATTTTTTTCAGCTGATCAACAATGGTACGGCCGTACTCTTCTCTCCACTGCCAGGTTCTCTCGAGAAACTTCTCTCTACCCAATTCCTTCTTATCAATGCCCTCTGCTTTCAGTGCATTGGTAACCTTAACCTCTGTAGAAATTGCAGCATGGTCAGTTCCCGGTACCCACAGCGCATTATATCCCTGCATTCTTTTAAAACGAATCAGGATATCCTGCATGGTATTATCCAGCGCATGGCCCATGTGAAGCTTACCTGTAATATTCGGGGGAGGCATTACAATTGTAAACGGCTTCTTAGAGCGATCAACCTCCGCATGAAAATACTTCTTGTCCAACCATTTCTGGTATAAACGATCCTCAAGTCCATGGGGATCATACTGTTTTGCTAATTCTTTCATTCTTATTATCTCCTATTTATTATCCTGT
>JAZLHG010000401.1:0-5808 GCA_045616705.1 Lachnospiraceae bacterium
ATGCAGAGAAGCAGTAGCCAATTTATTTGCAGAGCTTGACCGAATTGCTGCAATGCATCCGTTTGCAGCACTGACCTACATTCGTAGGAAAATAATCCCTGAAAGGATTGTTGATTTAGGACAACATCGTGATGGCCTTATGGAAAACCTCAAATCATTTTCTCACCGGTATGGAAGTATAAAAGAGATGCTTTCGGCAGTTTCAAACGGAGAAATCGGACAGATTATGAGTAATCCCGATAAAACAGAAGGGGAGGGTATTGTTCTGCAGACGATTCACGCATCAAAAGGATTAGAGTATGAGCATGTACTTGTGATCGGACTGCAGGAAGGATTGCTTCCGCATAATCGTGCGAAAGGGCTTGCGGATATTGAGGAAGAGAGAAGACTTCTGTACGTTGCCATGACGCGGGCGGTAGAAGGGCTATATCTATTTGCGAGAGGTAATGAAAGAGATGGGAAAAGAGTCAGTTCTTTTGTAACCGAAACAGGAATAAAGGAACAATAAAATGGACTAGGGAAGCCTAGTCCATTGTGTCGTACATATTCTCATCCAGATATTCATCGAAAGCATCTTCTACGGCTTCGTATTCTTCATCGTCGTCGATGTAAGTGAGAACCGGTTCTGCATTCACGTCTTTCTCGTCTTCTTCATATCGATAAATCCATACTTCGCCTTCTTCGATGTCGCCCTTGGAAGCATTGGGCATAAGGACAATATAATCTCTGTCATTTACTGTTAAGATGGTGATGATATTGCAATTGACACATGTTCCGTCCTCTAATGTGATATCAACGGTCATATCTTCATCTGGAAGGTCGTTATATTGCTGTTCTGACATCTGTAATCCTCCGTTTCTTCGTGTTAACGATTACTGTAAATTTATCATATTTACAGTTTTAAGTAAATAAAGTTTATGGTTATTTCATTGAATTTACACAGGTTTAAGAGTATGATGAATAGGTATTTGTTAAGGAGAATATTATGATTAAGTTAATGCGTAGAAATCTAAAAGGATTAGGAATTCCTTTGCTTTTATCAGTTGTTACACTGATTTTTCATTCCATATTGGATTTATACCTTCCTACTATTAATGCCAACATTACCAACGAGGGTATGGCCAAGGGAGATATTCCCTTTATTCTGAGAATGGGTGTAGTCATGATGGTGGCTGTTTTGGCTGGTGTGGCATCTATGATAGCCAGCAGCTATTTTTCCTCCAAGACAGCTATGGGATTAGGAAGAAATATGAGAGAAGAATTCTTCCGTCATGTACAGTCATTGTCTAAGAGAGAAATTGATGAGATTGGTACAGCATCGCTGATTACCAGAGGTACCAACGACGTTCAGCATGTTACCAACGCTTCTATGATCATGCTTCGAATGATGCTGATGGCTCCTACGATGTTTATCGGTGGCATCGTGATGGCTTGGAATAAGAGTCCGGATTTGGCCTGGATTATTCTGCTTGCACTTCCCTTTATTGTAGTTCTTATTGCGTACATGCTGATTAAGGGTCTTCCTCTGTTTAAGAGCATTCAGAAGAAGGTCGACCGTGTAAATCAGGTTGTCAGAGAGTATTTAAGCGGCATTCGTGTTATTCGTGCGTTTTGTAAGGATGACTATGAGACTGCCAGATTCGATGAGGCGAACATCGATGTAACACAAGTTTCTCTTAAAGTTAACAGAATGTTAGCATTCCTTATGCCGGTAATGATGATTGTGGTGAATGCAACTAATATTGCCATTGTTTGGATCGGCGGACATTATATGGTAGCCGGAAGGGTAAAGGTCGGCGATCTTACAGCGTTTATTACTTATGTAGGAATGATTCTGATGTCTGTAATGTTCATGTCCTTCATGTTTGTAATGCTGCCAAGAGCGTCAGCATCAGCAGAACGTATTAATGAAGTTCTGAATAAATCAAGCGATGTTTTGGAACCTGATTCGGCAGCGGATGTTGAGAGTCTTAGGAAGAGTATACTGTGCTTTGAGGATGTAACGTTTACTTATCCCGGATCTGACACACCTGTTCTTCAGCATATTTCTTTTACTACGAAACCGGGTGAAGTAACAGCAATTATCGGTGGTACGGGTTGTGGCAAGTCTACCATGATTAATTTAGTTCCCAGATTCTACGATCCTACAGAGGGGCGTATTACCATGGGTGGTGTTGATATCAGAGACATAGCAATCAAGGACCTTCGTGCCACGATTGGACTTGTTCCGCAGAAATCGTTCCTTTTTAATGGAAGTGTGGCAGAGAATATTCGTTTTGGTAAGGAAGATGCAACAGATGAAGAAATCACAGCGGCACTAAAGACAGCCCAGGCCTATGATTTTGTTCAGGGTATGGAGCAGGGTGTAGATACAGAAATTACCCAGGGCGGAACGAATGTGTCCGGAGGACAGCGCCAGAGGCTGGCTATTGCCAGAGCACTGGTACGTAAACCGGATATCTACATTTTTGACGATAGTTTTTCTGCGTTGGATTTTAAAACGGATGCGGCTCTTCGTAAGGCTTTGTTTGAGAACATCGAAGACAGCACAGTGCTTATTGTCGCACAGCGTGTTTCTACCATTAAGAATGCCAACCAGATTATCGTATTAAACGAAGGCGAAATTGCGGGAATCGGAACACATGATGAACTGATGAAACAATGTGAGGTATATCAGGAAATTGTATACTCTCAGCATTCAGAAAGTGAGGTGGGTTAAATGGCAGAAGAGAGAACTTCGAGACCGATGCCCCCTCGTGGTATGAGGCATAGAGGAGGTCCCCCGGGATCCCGTCCTGTAGAGAAGGCCAAGGATTTTAAGGGTGGATTAAAACGATTGGTTTCCTATCTTGCCAGTCATAAGGTGGCGATTACTTTTGTATTTTTTATGGCTGTATGCTCCTCTTTATTCGGTGTATTGACTCCGAAGGTACTTGCAAGGGCCATGGATATTCTATATGACGGCTTTATTGAGATGACGAACGGGCAGAAGCCGGTGATTGATTTTGATGCCATACTGAAGATTCTGATTGTTCTTGGTATTTTATATGTGCTTAATGCATTGTTCCATTATCTGCAGAGTTACATCATGGCCGGTGTTTCTCAGAAGGTGATTTATCGGATGAGAAAAGAAGTGGATGAGAAATTAACCAGACTTCCCATCAGCTACTTTGACAAGAATGCAAGAGGCGATATCTTAAGCCGCATGAGTAACGATATTGACAACGTAGGTAATACGCTTCAGCAGTCAGCGGTACAGGTAATTACATCCGGCGTGACTTTGGTGGGTGTGCTCATCATGATGTTATATATCAGCCCCTTGCTTACGTTAATTGTGCTTCTATCAATACCATTAACCATGTTTGTAACCATGGGAGTTGCAAAGAAGTCACAGCGTTATTTCTCCAAGCAGTGGACGAACCTTGGTACACTTAACGGACATATAGAGCAGATCTTTACCGGTGCTAGTGTTGTTAAGGCCTATGGATATGAGGATAAGGCGATAGAGACATTCATAAAAGAGAATGAAGAACTCTATGAGAACAGTAGGAAAGCCCAGTTTATTTCCGGTATTATTATGCCCCTTACAAATGCTATTAATAACCTGGCATACGTAATCATCTGTATTGTCGGTGGTATGGGTGTAATTCATCAGACTATATCGTTTGGTGACGTTACGGCGTTTATTCAGTATCAGAGACAGTTTTCGCAGCCGATTACCCAGCTGGCGAATCTGATGAATGTATTGCAGTCGGCAATCGCTTCCGCAGAACGTGTATTTGAAATGCTTGACGAGCCGGAAGAGGTTGAGACCAGTGAGAACTATGTGAAGCCGGAAAATGTTCGTGGTGAAGTTGTGTTTGAACATGTATCCTTTGGTTATACACCGGATAAGACATTGATTAAGGATATGAATATTCATGTTCAACCCGGACAAATGGTTGCCATCGTTGGCCCTACCGGTGCGGGTAAGACAACACTTGTTAACCTGCTTATGAGATTCTATGAGATTAATTCCGGATCCATTAAGGTTGATGGAGTTGATATTCGCGATATCAGAAGAGAGAATCTCAGAAATGTGTTTGGCATGGTACTCCAGGATACCTGGTTATTCTCCGGATCCATTCTTGATAATATTGCATATGGTAGTCCAAAGAGGGATCGGGCCAAGGTGCGTGAGGCAGCGCAGGCGGCCAGAGTACACCATTTTATTAAGACTTTGTCAAATGGATATGATACAATATTAAATGAAGAGGGCACGAATGTATCTCAAGGTCAGAAGCAGTTATTAACCATTGCAAGAGCAATGATTTCTGAGCCGGACATCTTGATTCTTGATGAAGCAACCTCTTCTGTAGATACGAGAACCGAAGTGTTGATTCAGAAGGCTATGGAACAGCTTCTGAAGGGTAGAACAAGTTTTGTAATTGCTCACAGACTCTCCACAATCAGAAATGCTGATTTAATTCTTGTTATGAAGGATGGAGATATTATTGAGCAGGGTACCCATGAAGAATTAATGTCGACGAAGACATTCTATTCAGACCTTTATAACAGCCAGTTTGAACAACGATAGGATGAACAGCGTGAAACAGAGTATGATGACAAAAGGAAATGGATATCCGGGTGTAAGTACAGGCGATGGCTATCAGCAGTATACGCATATTGCGGATTGTGATGATCTTGTATTGAAACTGTATAGTGTAGACTTCAAGGAGTGCGCAAGCATTAATATGGAGCCATACAGGATATGTGGCAGTATATACTCTGTCTGTGTACCGAATGATTTGTGCGGTTGTTATTATCGCTTTTATGGTGATGGCGCGCTTCACGAAGATGGGTACGAGCAAGCTATGAAGCCGGATTATTCGTGGGGACAGGAACGTATTAAGCAGGAACCATTTTTCTTCCTGCCACATTTTGAAGAACCGAAGGCATGGCCTGAAATTCCTATGTCGGATGTGATCTCTTATCAGCTCCATGTTAGAGGATTCACGAAGGATATATCTTCCAAAGTGAAGCATCCGGGAACTTTTGCCGGAGTTACCGAGAAATTGAAATATATTTCCGGATTGGGTGTCAATCAGCTTGTGTTGCTTCCTGCATACGAATTCGAGGAAGTTGATGCAAAAAGTGGCAAGTTAAATTACTGGGGATTTGCTCCGGGAAGATTTTTTATGCCGAAATACTCTTATTCCTGTGGCAATCCGCAGAAAGAGTTTGCTGATATGGTGTCAGCATTTCATAGGGCCGGGATCGAAATTGTGATGCAGTTTTACTTTCCGACAGGGGTATCGATTCAGTTTATCGGTGACTGCTTAACTTTTTGGTATATGAAGTACCGTGTGGATGGTTTCTATTTAATCGGGGAGAATGCACCTACAGATTATTTAAGTCAGGTGCCTGCATTGAATAGAGCGAAATTATATGCAGAGAATGCAGCTGCGAGAGATACCGGCAGCTTTGTGGTGAATAAGAATCTTGCCATTATTTCCGATGGATTTATGAAAGATATGCGAAGATATTTAAAGGGTGACGCTAATATGCTGAAGGCCTTTGCATATCAGATGCGTAATCATCCACATCCAATCAGGGCGCTAAACTATATTGCCAACTTTAATGAGTTCTCCCTTCAGGATATGGTGGCATATGACTATAAACACAATGAGGATAACGGTGAGTTTAACCGTGACGGTAACAATAACAATTACAGTTGGAACTGTGGCGTAGAGGGCCCCACCAAGAAACAGCAGATTCTGAAACTTAGACGGAAACAGATGTGCAATGCTAAAGTCGGAGGCCAAGCGG
>JAZLHG010000402.1:0-2696 GCA_045616705.1 Lachnospiraceae bacterium
AGCTTCATCACTAAGACTCCACCTGCTGCTGTATTACTTAAGAAGGCTTGCAACATTAAGTCAGGTTCAGGTGTTCCTAACAAGACTAAGGTTGCTACACTTTCCAAAGAGAAGTGCAGAGAGATCGCAGAGATGAAGATGCCTGACTTAAATGCAGCATCTATTGAAGCAGCAATGAGTATGATCGCCGGTACAGCAAGATCTATGGGCGTTAAAGTCGAGGAGTAGGAGGAAGCGTAAATGAAACATGGTAAGAAATATGTAGAAGCAGCTAAGCTGGTTGATCGCGCTACTCAGTACGAGCCGGCTAATGCTATTGAATTAGTTAAGAAGACAGCAGTTGCTAAATTCGATGAGACTATCGAAGTACACATCAGAACAGGTTGTGATGGACGTCATGCTGAGCAGCAGATCCGTGGCGCAGTTGTTCTTCCTCACGGTACAGGCCGTGTTACAAGAGTTCTGGTATTCGCTAAGGGCGATAAGGTTGCAGAGGCTGAGGCAGCCGGTGCAGATTTCGTTGGTGGCGAGGAGCTCATTCCCAAGATTCAGAAGGATGGTTGGTTAGAGTTCGACGTAGTTGTAGCTACACCTGATATGATGGGTGTTGTTGGTCGTCTCGGTAAGGTTTTAGGACCTAAGGGCTTAATGCCTAACCCCAAGGCCGGCACAGTTACAATGGACGTAACCAAGGCTGTTAATGATATTAAGGCTGGTAAGATTGAGTACAGACTTGATAAGACAAATATCATCCATGTACCCATCGGTAAGGCTTCCTTCACAGAGGAGCAGCTTAACGACAACTTCAATACTCTTATGGAAGCAATCGTTAAGGCTAAACCCAGCGCACTTAAGGGTCAGTATTTAAGAAGCATCGTGCTTACATCTACAATGGGCCCCGGCGTTAAGGTTTCTACAGCTAAGTATTAATAAGTATTATACGAAGGCATCGGGTAATCCGGTGCCTTCTTTATTTTAAATTTTAAGCGTTATTTGGATTTGACGATCGATAGAACTGCATGTTGTAGGCTACAGGCAGTATGATTTGTCTGTGAAATAGTAAATATGAGAATGAGAACATTTTCTGAATATAAATTGCATATTGTCCGGACACTTGTGTTGGCGTTGCTTCTGATGATTCTGTCGGGCTGCGGACTGATGGAGCAGGCCGGAAATTTACTTGGTCTTGATCTGTCGGATGAACGTCCGGATGGACAGGAGATTTCAGAAGAAATCCTTGGAGACATGCCGGTCATTGTGATTGAGTCTCCGAAGAGTCCCATTACCGAAGAAGAAGTGCCGGAAGAAACGGAAGAAGCCCAGTCGGAAGCTCCCCGGTATGAATATATCTGGGATGATGCTGAGAAGGTGTATTCCATGGAAGCGGCAGATCCTAGCAAAGTAGTATTCCGTTTTGTAGGAGATATTAACTTCTGTGATGATTATGCCAATATGCGTGCTTTTCATGAGAGGGGCGATGATATTACCCAGTGTGTTCTGCCTCCTGTTATTGATGAGATGCAGGCTGCGGATGTAATGATTGCAAATAATGAGTTCGCATACAGTGATCGGGGTGCGCCAACAGGTGGGAAGCAGTATACTTTCCGGGCGAAGCCGGAGAGAGTGCAACTTATGAAGGCGTTAGGTGTTGATGTGGTGAGTCTGGCGAACAATCATGCATATGACTGGGGACCGGATGCGCTGTGTGACACCATTGATCTTCTATACAGTGAGCAGATTCCTTTTGCCGGTGCCGGTAAGAATCTGGCGGAGGCTATGAAGCCTGCATATCTTAAGGTGAATGGCAAGACTTTTGCCTTTGTATCGGCAACACAGATTGAGCGTACCGCCAACCCGGATACCAAGGAAGCTACGGAGACAGAACCCGGTGTGCTTCGTACACTGGATCCCAAGAAATTTGTATCAGTGATTGAGGAAGCCGAGAAGAACAGCGATTTCACCATTGTCTATGTACACTGGGGGTCGGAGAGTACGGATCTGGTGGAAGACAGTCAGCGAGACCTGGCCAAGAAATATGTACAGGCCGGAGCGGATTTGATCATCGGAGATCATTCTCACTGCCTGCAGGGGGCTGATTATGTGGATGGCGTTCCGGTATTCTATAGCCTGGGCAATTTCTGGTTCAATTCCAAGACGGTGGATACCTGTATCCTGTCGGTTTCTGTGGATACCACACCCGGAAGCGAACCGACAATGACGGTTGGAGATGCGAAATCCTATGCGGATACGCTTCCTATCAGTGAGATCAAATTTATTGCCTGCGTGCAGCAGGGATGTAAGACAAGACTTGCCGATTCGGCAGACACTGCACGAATTCTGACATATTTAAGAGGCATTTCCAATCATGCCTGCTTTACCGATGAAGGTATTATGGACTACATCGCGGAAGATCAGAATATTCAGGGTGGCGTAAATACTTCGCCATCAAGACCAAAGCAGACGGATGCGCCGGCAGCGGAAGAGGCACCGGCAGCAGATGGGGCGCCAGTGGCGGAACCTGTGGAGAATGCCGGGGAGTAAGGAAGCAGAAGATTATATTACTATAATCTAGATCTGGTAATTAAGACCTGATGATTAAGAAGCGGTAATTAAGAACTGATAATTTAGAGTTGACAATATAAATGGAATTGTGATACATTAGATGAGGTCGCGTGACGACCGTGCCGAAGACAGTA
>JAZLHG010000403.1:0-3695 GCA_045616705.1 Lachnospiraceae bacterium
GAATGCTGCTTCGAATTTCCTAGTGGGATTTACTTTTAATGGTGGAGAAGCGTTGTGGGGACCTGCACCCTATGGATTAATTGGAATGGTTCCATTAATAATAACGGCAGTTATTCTATTGGCGGCGTTATGTCGTAATAAGTCTTGTATGACTAATGCTTCCTGTGATACAATAGACTAGATTTATTAGGGGAGATATTGCATTGGACAGAGCATCCAGGGTAAGAAGACTTAAGAGAATAATTGTTATTTCACTGATTTGTATGATTATTGTGCCGATAGTGTTATGCATTATTCTTGGAGTGCGTATAGCGAAGCTGGAAGCGGATAATGCAATACTACAGGAGAACGTGATTTCTCTCGGGACGGATATTAAGATGCTTCGCTCCAAACTGGATTCTTTTGAAGTAGAGCAGGATCGAATTAACGAACAGGTTAATTCGCTTATTTGTGAAAATCACTTGGATGCAGTAATTACCGAAGAAGAGGAGTCGGAGGATTTATGGCCACATAAGGTTTATCTTACCTTTGATGATGGCCCCAGTGGACATACGTTGGACATTCTTAATATTCTTGATCGCTATCAGGTGAAGGGGAATTTCTTTGTATGTGCGACACCGAATGAAGAATACCAGACATATTACAGCGAGATTTTAAAACGTGGGCATATGCTTGGAATTCATTCCTACTCACACATATATAATGAAGTTTATCGTTCTGAAGAATCTTTTGAGAAGGATGTTACGAAGATTCGAGATTATGTTTCTGAGAGAACAGATGGTTATGTTCCCATTTATTATCGTTTTCCCGGGGGAAGTACCAATATCGGTTCCAGAGTGAATCTACAGACTTGTTCGAGTTGGTTAAGCGAGCAGGGATTGACTTATTTTGATTGGAATATTTCCAGTAATGATGCGACGAATCCCATGCAACCGGTGGAAGTGATTATTGAGAATGCAACCAATGGCTGTGAGAAGTATGAGGAAGTCATGATACTGATGCACGATTTGGGCAATAAGGATTCAACAATCGAAGCATTACCTTCCATCATTGAATTTTATCTCGACCGAGGTGCAGTAATTGATGTAATTGATAAGGATACCATGCTGGTTCAGCATGAATAAATAACGGAGGAATAGATTATGAGCTTTTTTAAGGATTTCAAAGCGGATTTATCACAGGCAGTAAATGAATTGTTGCCCGATGAGAATCCTACAATGGGTCAGGACATTATGTCCGAAGAACCTCAGATGGTCGACACGATTACTGATGATAAGTCTTTTGAGATGGACGATCTTGCAAGTATGCTTGATAAGATGGCAGATGAACCGGTTCCTGTTATTTCGGAGCCCGTAATGGACCAGGATGTTGAACTGGTAATGCCTGATTTATCTGTGTTTGATACAGTTGATGAGCCTGCAGCTGAACCGAATGTGGTTGAGCCTGTGGTAGAGCCCGTAGTAGCACCGGAACCGGTGGTTGAGGAAGTAACAGAACCTACTGTAATTTCCGAGCCCGTAGCAGTAGTAGAACCTACCAGCGCACCCGAACCCGTGGTCGAGAAGGTTCCCGTAACACCGATTTTTTCACAGGAAGCTAGTCGCCCTGCGCCGATTAATACAACAATGGAGGATTTTTCAATGGAAACAGGTATTATTATTTCAGGTATGACAATTAAAGGTGACATTATTTCCGATGGTTCATTAGAACTGAAGGGAAATGTTACAGGTAATATTAACATTAAGGGTAAGTTGGAGGTTACCGGTTCAATCGAGGGTAATTCTTCTGCAGAAGAAGTATTTGCTGATGGTGCCGAGATTACCGGTGAGATTCATGCAAATGGTTCCGTTAAGGTTGGACAGGGTACAGTTGTTAAGGGTAATATTTCCGCAACCTCTGCAGTGCTTGCAGGTGCAGTAAAGGGAGATATTGACGTACAGGGACCTGTTATCCTTGACTCTACCGCAATTATTATGGGTAATATTAAGTCCAAATCCATTCAGATTAACAATGGTGCAGTTATCGAGGGTCTTTGCTCTCAGTGCTATGCTGATGTAAGTCCTATGAATTTCTTCGGTGATGACAAGAAGGCGAAATAAATAGGAGATAGGAGAATTCATATCATGAAAAGAGTTCTTTTGAAATTAAGTGGTGAGGCACTTGCCGGTGAGAAGAAGACCGGATTTGATGAGGATACTGTTAGAGGTGTGGCGCTTCAGGTGAAACAGCTTGTGGATCAGGGAACACAGGTTGGTATCGTGATTGGTGGTGGTAACTTCTGGAGAGGACGCACCAGTGAGAATATTGATAGAACCAAGGCTGACCAGATTGGAATGCTTGCTACAATTATGAACTGTATCTACGTATCCGAGATATTTAGATCGGTTGGTATGTCAACACAGATTCTGACTCCTTTTGAGTGCGGTTCTTTTACAAAGCTGTTTTCCAAGGACAGAGCCAATAAGTATTTTGGCAAGCGAATGGTCGTGTTCTTCGCAGGTGGTACAGGACATCCTTATTTTTCAACAGATACAGGTGTTGTTCTTCGTGCGGTTGAAGTTGAGGCTGAGGCAATTCTTCTTGCTAAGGCAATCGATGGTGTTTATGATTCTGATCCGAAGGTGAATCCGCAGGCCAAGAAGTTTGATCAGATTTCTATTGATGAGGTAATTACCAATAAACTTCAGGTAGTTGATTTAGCTGCTTCCATTTTGGCAATGGAGAATAAAATGCCCATGTATGTATTTAGTCTTAATGAGGCCAATAGTATTGTGAACACAGTTAGTGGACAGTTCAATGGAACTGTGGTTACTGTATAAGGGAGGATAATATGAACGAGAGAATTTCAGATTTTAATGATAAGATGCAGAAGACAATCGATCATCTTGAGGCAGAGTATATTACAATTCGTGCAGGTAGAGCAAATCCTCACGTTTTAGATAAGGTGAGAGTTGATTATTACGGAACCCCTACACCTGTTCAGCAGGTCGGCAATATTTCCATTCCTGAACCTAGAATTCTTCAGATTCAGCCTTGGGAGAAGAGCTTACTTAAGGAGATTGAGAAGGCGATTCTTACATCTGATATTGGAATTAATCCTTCTAATGATGGTCAGGTTGTGCGTCTTATTTTCCCTGAACTTACCGAGGAGAGAAGAAAAGATCTGGTTAAGGATGTTAAGAAGAAGGGCGAGGCAGCTAAGGTTGCAGTCAGAAATATCAGACGTGACGGTAATGATTTCCTGAAGAAACTTGCTAAGGAAGATGTATCTGAAGACGAGATTAAAGATTTAGAGAATGAACTTCAGAAGTTAACCGATAAGTACATTAAGCGTGTTGATGAACTGATTGACGAGAAGTCTAAAGACATTTTGAAAGTTTGATTTATGAGGGACATGCGTTTAGCGTATTGTCCCTTTATTTTGGAGGGTTTTATGAGTGTACCCAAACATATAGCGATAATTCTTGATGGCAACGGAAGATGGGCGAAGTCAAAGGGAATGCCCAGAAATTATGGCCATACACAAGGTGCTAAAAACGTAGAAATAATTTGTGAGGAAGCATATAAACTGGGAGTGTCTTATTTGACAGTATATGCTTTTTCTACGGAGAATTGGTCCCGTCCGAAGGAGGAAGTGGAGGCGCTCTTGCAATGGCTGTTGCAGATGAAGTATGGATGTTAGAAAATTCAGTATA
>JAZLHG010000404.1:0-7532 GCA_045616705.1 Lachnospiraceae bacterium
CTGAAGATCGATGATATAAATACCATTTCTCTCTGTGAAAATGTAGGGGGCCATCTTAGGGTTCCATCTACGGGTCTGGTGTCCAAAGTGAACACCTGCTTCGAGCAACTGTTTCATTGAAATAACGCTCATGTTCTTACCTCCATTTGGTTGAATTCTTCCGTTTGCGTCATCCCCATGATCGCCGAGCCCTTATCGCTTAGCGTACAGGAGAACGGACCGGATCAAGAGTCCGCAAACGTGTTTATTATGGGCATATGCCCAGCAACTTAACAATAATATCACAACGAATTGCCAATTACAAGGGGAAATCACGATTTCTCTTATACTTCCAGCTTCATGTCGCCGGTCTTAATCAGACCCTTCTTACGCATGAATGCGGCAACCAGTCCTGCAATAACAGCAGGGGCAATAAAATGCATTACTGCAATCTCAGCCAGAGCAACTGCCGGTGATGTTCCTGCTTCTACCATAGTCTGGTATGCATTAATCTGACCAACAAGTCCCGCAGTTCCCATGCCGGATCCTGTGGCATTATTGGGCATCTTCAGAAGAATAGTTGATACCGGTCCAAGCACTGCACTGGCAATAATAGCCGGAAGCCAGATAATCGGTTTTTTCACGATGTTACCAATCTGAAGCATGCTGGTTCCAAGGCCCTGTGCAAGAAGCCCGTTTGTTTTATTTTCCTTATAGGATGCAACTGCAAATCCAACCATGTTCGCACAGCATCCAACAGTAGCTGCACCTGCAGCAATTCCGTTTAATCCCAGGATAATTCCAAGGGCTGCGGAACTGATGGGAAGTGTAAGGATAATACCCATAAGTACGGATACCACAATACCCATTAAGAAGGGAGCCTGCTCGGTTCCCCAGTTAATCAGGCTTCCAAGCCAGCTCATGAATGAGCTGATGGGAGGTCCCAAGAGAAGACCCACTGCCGAGCCGGATACGATACAGCAAAAAGGAGTAACCAGAATATCAACTTTAGTACGACCTGCAACCAGTTTGCCCATGTAAATTGCAACCATGGCCGCAATGAATGCGCCAAGAGGTTCGCCGGGGCCTGCCAGTACAACAGTTCCTTCAACAAGAACAGTTCCTGCAATCAATTTAGATGCAAAAGCACCAACCATACCTGCTACTGCGGATGATACCACCGTAAGGGGCTTAGCACCTAACTTCACGGAGCATCCGATACCGATACCTGCACCTGTAATCGCAGATGCCAGCTTACCCATCATCAGCAGGTAAGTTCCAATGCTTCCGGGAATCAGGCTTGCAATCTGATTGATGATGGTACCGATAATCAGTGTAGCAAAAAGGCCGATTGCCATGCCACCAAGACCATCGATAAAGATTTCGTGTAACAGTTTTTTGAATGTTTTCATAATATAATCCTCCTTCATATCACTTAAGAAAGTGTATATGCAAAACCGCCCGCGTATGCGAACGGCTTGTATCCTCTATGAAATAAAATATCAATCGCTCAAAACCTTGTTAATCAAATCCACAACTTCCTTAGCATCGTAAGGCTTGGCAATGAACTCTGACGCACCATGCTTAATCGCCTGCATCATCTTATCCTTCTGACCTGCTGCAGTAATCATAACCACCTTGGCATTCTCATCTGCCTTACGAATCAGCTGAAGAGCTTCAATACCGTCCATCTTCGGCATGGTAATATCCATCGTAACAAGATCCGGCTTCAGTTCCTGATATTTCAGATATCCTTCTTCGCCGTTAGCAGCATCCTCAAGCACTTCAAATCCCGCATCTGTAAGAATCTCTCTCAGAATTCTTCTGGATGTCTTGGAATCATCCACAATCATAATCTTAGCCATGTTCATACCTCCCCTAATTCAGAACCATCTTATGTTCAAATGCAATAATCAGATTAATCAGTCTTCCCTTAACATGAAGAGGAAGTACCAGCATCTGTTCTGTGGCTACTCCGGAATTCTCTGTGGAGTATTCCGGCGGACACAACTCCAGCTCTACTCCCCTAAGACTAATCGAAGATGCATATAATCCCAGAACACAGTTCACAAATTCCGCAACCGCATCAATGGCCTCTTCATCAAGCTCCGCAAAATCAGCCTGACCAAAAATACTTGCAAGAGGAAGAAGTGCACTGCCGATACCGGACAGGCCCATCGTCACGCTTGGGTTACCCTCCGCATACTGAATTGCTGCACCATCTGAATCAATCTGTTCTGCAAGATAGGCTCTCTCCGGATACACGGAACTGTCCACAAATCTTGCAAGTGTTCTCACACATACACCGGCTGCTTCTACATAGTTCTCGCATCCTGCAGGCAGATAAAGCGGAAGAATACGATCAATGTCATCACTCTTAATGACTTCCAGGTCAGAATTGGTCAGATTCTTCTCTTCCTTGAAATCGACCATACACTGCTCTAACTGCTCTATAGAAATCAGTCCCAAATCATCGAGGGCCTGCGCAAAAGCCATATAAGCATTGCCCTGCTTCTTAAGAAGGGACTCAACCTGTCCCTCCGTTAAATAACCCATCTCAACGGCCAGGTCACCGAATCTCTTATCCTGAAGTGCCTGCTGTCTGTTCACACGATCCGCTTCCGCACCGCTCATCAGCCCTTCGGCTACAGCAATAAGTCCCAACTTCACGCGAACCTTCTGCTGCAGATACAGAACTTCCTGAAACTGTTCTTCGGAAATAACGCCCTTACCGGTAAGATAAGCTCCAATAATACTTGATACCATACTCATCCCCCCTAGAATCATGGTAATGTAAATTAAATAAAGAATATACGATTTACCCCCTTTCGTCAATGTGATAAAATGAGATAATTCATCCGAAAAGGAGCCTGATTATGAACAAATTATACGAAACTAACTCCATGCTCAGAGAGTGCAATGCAACCGTTGTCAGTTGCACACCTTTAGACAAGGGATTCGAGGTCACACTGGATAACAGTATCCTGTTCCCGGAAGGTGGCGGACAGCTTGCGGACCTGGGCACGTTGACTTATGAAGGCCATTGTATTCAGGTACTTGACGGACAGGAACGTAAGCTTACAGACGACGAAGAAGACACTGACGGAAGTGGCAGAATTGCCAGATATCTGGTGAAGGAAGAAATCCCTGCAGGAACCAACGTCACCTGTCGCCTAAACTGGGATTTAAGATTCAGTCGTATGCAGCAGCACAGCGGAGAGCATGTCCTAACGGGTCTTGCTCACGGTAAATACGGCTACGATAATGTAAGTTTCCATTTAAGTGACGACTCACCGGTTACCGTCTGTTTCTCAGGTCCCCTAACAGACGAACAGATTGCTGACTTAGAGAGACAGGCTAACGAGGTAGTCTATCAGAATCTTCCTATTGTAGATACTTATCCCACTAAGGAAGCCTTAGCTGCAATGACCTACCGCAGCAAAATCGAAATTCAGGGGCAGGTACGAATCATTACCGTTGGAGGCATTAACATGCAGGGCGAAGAACAGATTATCGATGTCTGCGCTTGTTGTGCTCCTCATGTACCCTCCACTGCATACATCGGAATCATCAAGGTCGTCTCCTCTCAGAGTTATAAGGGCGGTACCCAGTTAAATATTCTCTGTGGAAGACGCGCTGTTGAGTATCTCATGAAAGAACATAGCATGATTGCAGCTCTTGCAAGAGATTTCTCTACCGCAATTGAAGAACTGCCAACTGTTGTTACCTCTCAGAGAGCAGCCCTTAATGACAGTGAGCAGAAACTTGCAGCTTATCTGGAGCAGGGATATTTAAATGATATTGCAGAAATGAAGGAAGATGCCGTTCCTTGCATCTTCTATCCGGACATGTCCGCACACGCCATGAAGATCTGTTACAATGAACTGGTTCAGAAATACAATCGTCACTGTGGTGTATTCAGTGGCGACGACAATACAGGCTATCGATTCTACGCAGGCAACCCTAATCTGAATTCTGCTGAACTAACCGGTCCCATGCGCACCAAACTGGATGCAAAGGGCGGTGGTTCCAAAGAGATGATTCAGGGTAAGGTTGCAAGAAGCGAAGCCGAGATTCGTGAATTCTTCAATTCGCTATCCTAAACCACCTTATTTATTCCATAGTTCGCACTATAATCATAAACAGCCGACAAATCCTTCGTCGGCTGTTTATTGGTTAACTGTTTAATAATTAGCTGTTTATTAGTTGGCTACTAGGAAGAAGGCATCCACACCTTCTGCTGCACCTGCTGCCAGTTCAGCAATATGACTATCTGATATATCAGAACTCTGATTACCGAATTCCACATCTACGGAAGGAACGGAAGAATAGCTGGTCTGGGTTAGATCAATATCCATGCTTCCACCATGGTAAATCTTCAGTCCTCGGTTCCCAAGAGCCGTAATAATCTGGGAGCCCAGTTCTTCACTCATCTGCCAGGTTCGGTCTACCGGCGGCATGGACTTAATTCCGTCAGGTACAGAAATATAGAAACATCCCTTATCACTTGCAGCCCCATCTCCATCGAAATGAATCGCAATATGGCAGTCCGCCACATTATTACACATCAGGGTTCTTGCGATGTTATCAAGCTGCACATCATCCCCATCACGGATCATCAGGACATCATATCCCTTCTGAAGCAGCTGATCGCGCATCATCTGAGCCAATTTCAGATTCACTTTAGCCTCCGGAGTACCGTCACTAAAGCTCATTCCACCGGATACCGCAACCGCTTCTATGGAACCGGCCGCTGTGCTTCCACCGGTTACCTTAGGGGTCATATCAGGGTGACAGTAAGTCTTCACATTGGCACCACCCTTGGTTCCATGTCCTGCATTAATTCCTACAATAATACCCTTTCGATTCTCAGTAGCGGCATAGAATTTCGCTGTGCCGGAGTTAATCTTGGAGAATCCTGCATATTCCCAGGAAGGATCAAAGGGAATCTCCTGCCCATTCTCATATTTGGAAGGAGTCTGACCGGCTCCTGCAGTACCATCCTCCGAAAGACTCTCGCCATTTCCTTCAGCACTCGGTAAACCTGCCGATTCCTGACCATCACCATCCGGATTCACGCTACCTTCTTCCGTAATCACTGCACCGGCCATATCATTTCCTGCAAGCAAATTATTGGTATCTCCACCGGAAATGGCAATTACCGGAGTCGTATTACTCTCTTTTTGCTTTGATTCGTCCTTCTCATCATTTCCCCCCCTTAGTACAAGGAATATGAGAAGGCTACATACCATAAGAACCGCCACTGACATGAATATCGCCGGCAGCATGGATCTTCTCTTGCGTCTACGTCTGCTCATTTATTACCTCTTATAACCAGGCCCTTACCCAGTTCATATAATTTCTTAACACCGAATCCACAGCATGCGGATAGCAGGAAATTCACCGGAACCGTAACTATAAACCACCAGAAGAATTCCGTTGCCATCTCATAATGAAGCTGATTCTTCAGAAGACTAAAAATCACAACATCAAAAACACCGGTAAACAGATAGATTTCTAAGCTTACCGACGAAATCCCCTTTAATAACTTAGCTGTTCCTTCAGAAGGAACCTCCATCTGATACAGAAGCAAGAAAATACAAATTGTAGCAATCGCCACAGTAAGCGCCGGATATCCGCTGTCCACTCCGGCTAAAACGCTCCAGTCAAAGAGCGCTCCCTTACCGGATATGTAAGAAATCACACCGTTTACACCTGTTGCCCCAAGAATCATAACGATTAGCCACAGGGCATGAATCTTAGGCCGGTAGGTTCTGATATAGACACCTGCATAATAATAAAATATAGGATACAGCATCTGCCAATAGGTCGGAACCACAAAGGGAACGATCGACGGCAGGCAGCATACCAGCATAAGAATCACCAGCAGATACTTACGCATGGTATCATCAAGGACTTCCCACAATTTATTTAGGAAGGGAACTAGCAGCATCAAGCCCACATACATGCCCACATACCAGGCAATCTGATAAGAAGCAATCGCCTTAAATGCAGTCCACAAACTATAGTAACCCTTGCCATAATAAAGATTACTGATTATTACCTTGATGATTGCAATCAGCACATAACTGAATCCAATGGGAATCAGGCTCTTAAAATGGGCTCCACCAAAAGTCTTATTGCACTTCAGATATCCTGTTAACATCATAAACAAAGGAACACAGACCATAAAAAACCATCTTCCCATTGTCATGATGAACATTTTCCCGCCTATGAGCGGGGTCTGATAATAATTGCAATTCAGATAGAAATGTACTGCTACCACACCAAGTGATGCAAATACTCTGATTAGATCAAGGCCCGGCTGACGAGCAGCGCCCTGACCATAGTTACTTCCCTCCATAATTACCCCTAATTACTCCTAATTACTCTTAAGGTTCTCAACCAGATCCGCAAGACTTGCAAGCCAATCTCCTGTGCAGGATTCGATAGAACCGGAATCTGCCAGTTTGGGAAGTTCTGCGTTAATGGGAATCTGTGCGGTATTCTCAATTGCATATTTACTTGCAATTTCACCCACACGGCTGTCGCCGAAAATAAAATGCTTCTCATTGCAACTGGGGCACATAAAATATGCCATATTCTCAACAATACCAAGAATGGGAACGTCCATCATACCGGCCATCTTCACAGCCTTACCAACGATCATACCAACCAGTTCCTGAGGTGAGGTCACCACAATAATGCCATCAACCGGCAGTGACTGGAATACTGTTAAGGGCACATCACCTGTTCCGGGAGGCATATCTACAAACATGTAGTCTACATCGCCCCACATAACATCAGTCCAAAACTGCTCTACAGCTCCTGCAATTACAGGACCTCTCCACACAACCGGATCTTCTTCGTTGGCAACTAACAGGTTAATGCTCATTAACTTCATACCGCCTTCTGACTCGGAAGGATAAATACCCTCCTGGGTTCCGATTGCGGTACCATGAACACCAAACATCTGGGGAATAGAAGGACCTGTAATATCCGCATCCAGAATTGCTGTATTATATCCTCTGTTCTTCATGGCAACAGCCATAAGAGAGGTAACCATAGACTTCCCAACACCGCCCTTGCCACTGACTACTGCGATCACCTTGCCAATCTTCGCATGCTTATTGGCAGGTTTCACCATACTTCCGGGCTTCCTGTCTGAACAACTCTTACCACAAGTGGAACAATCATGTGTACAATCACTCATCTTATTCATCTCTTTCTCTTATCATTAATTATTTCGTAACGTAAAACCCTGTCTAATATTATACCATAGAATATATAAATATAAAAAATAATCCCATCTAAAGATATTCTCAAAAAAGTATTGACACTTATAAATCTATGTCGTAGAATATCACTGTTGCTTCGGGGTGTGGCTCAGTTTGGCTAGAGCGCTACCTTAGGGAGGTAGAGGCCGCGTGTGCGAATCACGTCACTCCGACGAAAGGGATTTGTCATCAGACAAATCCCTTTTTTGCTTATTAACATCTATTCATGAACGATCAAGCATTTAGCAATTCTCAATAAACTATTATCGTATTGCC
>JAZLHG010000405.1:0-7455 GCA_045616705.1 Lachnospiraceae bacterium
GTCAATGATCTCCGGTCTCTCGCGTCTGGGTCCTACAAAAGACATATCTCCCGACAGTACATTAAACAGCTGAGGAAGTTCATCAAATCGAATGGCTCTGATAATACGTCCCACCGGTGTAATTCTGCTGTCACCCTTTGATGCAAGACGAGCCTTACCGTCTTTCTCCGCATCCACTACCATGGATCTGAATTTTAGAATTGCAAATTCCTTATTATCTCTTGTGCATCTAATCTGCTTATATAACACCGGTCCGCCGTCGTAGCATTTCACCGCAATAGCGGTAATCAGCATAAAGGGTGCTGCCAGAGCAAGAATGATTAATGCAAACAAAATATCAAATGCCCGCTTCGCAAACAACTGCTCCGCTTCTATAGGAGAACTCTTCGTGAGTAGTAAGGGTGTATCGAAGAAATGCAAGGGCTGAGAGCCTCGCAGAATAATGTCCGTAATCTTTGGCATTACATAGATCTCTACGGATTTCTTGTAACAGTACTTCATAATTTTGTTGCGCTCTCCGGTATGTACATCCCAGATCATAACGGAATTGTGTCTGTCTACCGCTTCACAGATAGCATCATATCCCTCCTGCGCACAGATGGATTCATTAATCGAGAACTGGTGTCTTCTGGTCTTAACCTTCTCTACGAATAAATCCTTGTACTGACCGTCGTATACAAGAAGTACATCAAGAGGCGGAAACAGAGCACGGTAACCGTAAGTTGCTGCCAGAATCCAGCCTGCAATACAAACTCCCTGTATCACCGTTCCGATAATTAACGGCCACATGGTAGGAAAATGATATGCCAACAGACATACGATGACATAGAAAATCACGTTGGCCGCAATGGTGGCTAAGGACTGTGAGAACATCAGCTCAATCATTCTGAAGGAGCCGATCCGAAGTCCACCGTACATAGCCGATGCACCAAATAACAGCGCCATATACACAACGGTAATCAGTACATGGCCCCAGAAATAATAGGCCTTGGGTAACTCAGTATTATAATAGTGAATCCATACATAAGACATGATTGCGGTCTCAATAGCAACAATGAGAAACGCCATCATGAAACTGTATATTCTCTTCTTCATCTGTGATCTGTTCAATGTCTTATTCCTTCCCGGTCAATCTGAGGGCTAAATAAAAAGGATAACCTGCAAGCACACAAATGGGAGATATCGTTCCTCTCTTCCACAAAGGTTCACGGCATCTCTTGGCATAGCAGATATAGAATCCCAGATACTTGAACTTAAGAAGGGAGAAAGGAGTAATCCTTGCCCGCTGCTCATAGTACAAATACCAAGCTCTCGGATTGTTGATTTTCAGTGCTCGCACTGAGTCTGTATATCCCTCTGCCACCAGCTCGCAGACCGTAATAATCTTCGGCAGAATGAACAGGGTATACACGAAATCTATTTTATCATAAACATAGTCTTCAGGTACATACTTTTCACCGTCTATTTCAGGAAAGGGGTACTCCCTAAGTACATCCGTCTTAAATACCAGCGTCGTCTCACCCTTAAATCCCTGCAGATAGAGACCATACAGGGTAGAATACTCCCCCTTCGGAAAGTCAACATCATAAAGAGGTTCTGTCTCCGACTTGCCTTTATGAGCAACAATCCCTGCAGGCAACTTCCCGGAAATGGGATCCTTCTTACTTAACGCCGGAATGCAGTCGTAAATATCCTGCACTGCAGTAGGAACCAGCCAGTCATCAGAATCCAGACATAAGAACAGCTCTGTATCGCACAGCTCCACACCTCGATTGTGGGCACGCATTTTGCCGCCGTTTTCGAAGTATGCATACACAATGTGCAATTTCTCTTCCTGCAGATATTCTCCCACCAGTTCATCCGTATGGTCGGAAGAACCGTCATCCACAATCAGCCAGGTGAAATCCTTGCAGGTCTGGCTACACAGACTCTCATAGACTCTGGGCAGCAGATTTCTTCTATTGTAAGTCGGAGTAAATACCGTAAGTCTCATCGTCGCTCCAGTCTAATATACCGGCGTATAATCTACCAGTTCAAAAGCATAAGGCTCTATTAAGTCATATTTATAAATCACATGATTCTCTGTTGTTGCCACCGGATACAGCCCTGCCAGTCCCATGTATTTGTGAAGCAGGCTATCATTACCGATTACCACATATTCCGTGTGAGTCTTCTCCAGCGCTTCCGCGAAATCATCCGGCATAATATCAATGGTCTGATTCCTTGCAATAACACCCAGAAGCTTATACTGAGGATGATCCTCATCGCTGATCATTTCCCCGGAATAGTCGTGGGTATTGGCATACAGATAATCTTCTCTGTCGATAGTCAGCAGAATCTTGGGATCATACTGACGCATTTGCATATTGTATTCATATTCTAACAGCACCTGGGGGTAGACTTTGTCGGACTGTTCATGAATGAGGTCCGCAATCTCCATCAGTTCCGAAGGCATCTTATAGATATTCTCAGCCTTCTGATAGCCGTTTCTATAGATAAAGTTGCCGGACAGAATCATAAGAATCACAAGGGCTACAGCCATAATCCACCTACTGCTTCTATCCTTCATCATCATAACCAGTTTCGCAGCTGCATAGGGCAGAAGAATCACCACCGGCGTAATCCAGAAGAAACGGTAATATTCATTATTTACATCGAAAAATCGATTGATCATTACCGGGAACAACGGGTTATATACCGTTACCAGCAGAAGCACACCGGAAGGGATAAAGACTCTTCGTTCTAACTTCGTTCCCCTTGCGCACACCCAAATCAGTGCTATTACATATAGCACTAGGAAGGCGCATTCGCCACTATATAAATTTAGGCATGCTCGCAGGTAACTTAAGCCCTGCTCTACAACATTTAACGAAGTCATCTTATTCCTTCTCTATATTGATTAACACTCCTACCAAACAGGGTAGGTATAGAATACAAAATATCCTTTTACATACGCTACGAAGGCTAACGCCAAAATAATACCCGGAAGCATACAGATTACATAGGGAATCAAATGCTTAAACCGTTTGCTTAACAGAATCTCCGGAAGGAAGAATATGGACAGTTCCGCAGGAATCAGCATATTGGCCGTAGATGCTATGGTATTACTGCCAAGGCAGCAGATAAACAGATATACCCAGAACATCCGGCTGTCCTTCTTCTTCACATATAGCACAAACAGATACAGAATAACCATAATGGATGCATTGCCCACAATGGCTTTGCCTTCATAGGTTCTGGTAAGAAGGAATGTTGATGAGGTATAAATGGTTACAAACAGCATATTCATAACCAGCATAAATGCTAACATCAGAATCTTCTCATTCTGTTTATTCTCAAATAATTCCTCCGCAATCAGATAGTAAGCCAGGTTGGTCAGAATAATCACAACCGCAGCCATAACTGACTTGGTCTGCACAAGAGGCGCAATGCCCGTCAGCTGACAGACTACCGCATCCGCTACCGGATAGGTTGCGAAGAAATATCGCATCTCGAAATGATCCTGCCATGCTCCCGTAAAAGGATCATATACATTAATCATATTGGTCTCCACGTTAGTGGATACCCCTGCCACATAGAAGGACGCATCCAGTGTGAAATTATAGGATGTAGTAACGATTACCACCTGAATGCCTACAATCACAGCAATGGCTAACACCATCAGTGGATGGGCCTTACAGAATGCAGTTACCTTCTGAATCTGTTCCATAAGGCTTCTTCTGTGAAGAAACAGGGAACATACCACAATCACTGCCATGACAGGCACCCAAATGGCTGTCAGCATGGAGAGGGGTCTGAACATCTTCATTACCGGAACACAGACAACGAAGAACAATGCATAATATGCAAAGAAGCCAATTAAGATTGTAGGCCCCAGCTGAAGACTCGGCTTGCCTAATTCTCCCTTGGTATCATCTGCCTGTTTGCTTCTCCTAAGTCCCGGAATCCCTAAGGTAACCACCATACCGAATGCCAGGTAAATTATGAAATTGATAATTACTTCCAGAATTATTACGGGGATGGTCAATTTCTCACCTCATCAATTCCCTGAATTTTGTATACATGACGAATCTTCAGCATCTGATCACAGCAATAATCATAAGCGCCGTTCTCTTCATCTCTTCTTAAATACCAGGAGTCCACCTGACCACCGTATTTACCGATCAGTTCGTAGAGAGCCTCGCCATCCTTTCTGCTTCCTCCGAAAATAACGGTCACGCCCTGATTACCTACCAGCAAATAACCCTTTACTTCTTCACCGTCTGCACCTGTGAACTCAATGAAGTCACCCTTTTCCTCAATGGACTTCTGCAGGTTCACAGTGGCAGCGTAGACGTTGTTGATTTTCCTGTTCAGGATGAACAGGGCCCCTGCTACACCAATTGCCAGAATCACAATAGCAATACTAATATTTCTTACATTAAAATACTTATTCTTCATCTCTGTATCCTCTAAATCATCTGATTGCTCTGTCTGCTCCGTCTTCTTCGGAAGGACTTCACGGAGTCTGATCAGTCCGTATGCTGCAAGGGGGCCTATCAGATGTACCAGTATGGATTTACCTGTGAACCATCCAAGAAGCAGCGTGTAGGGAGCAAATGCTTCCGACTGATAGCCATATACCTGAAGCAGGCTTATGAATATGAGAATCATCGGCGCCCTATCCTTATCAATCCGCTTTACCAGTAGAATGTAAGCTCCATAACATAGCGGAATGATGATAACCGGCAACACCTTCGTGGCAAATGTCCAAACCGATATGCCGCTCACTCTGCAGAGAACTCCCCACAGACTCATTACCGGAGAGTTGAGAATGAATCCGCTTCCTGCCCTAACCGCGGCAGCGTCAGCAAGTGCCGTAAGCGCTGTAGTATTGCCTTTGGTAAATACCACCGCAACTACCATCTGTGCCAGTATAAGCACCAGGGCCAGTGCCCATAGAATACGGGATTGTCGTCTACTCATAGGCACCTCCCGTATATTTATAGATTTCAAAATGATTAACTGTAGCCATCAGGGTGAATCCTTCCTCTTCAGGAGAACTCTTCGGCCACTGCTGTTCATTGTGCATAACGATATAAACACTGTCTCTGTCCTTACACAGTCTGTGCACCAGCGTGAAATCCGGATGAATGTCAGCAAAGCTGTCTCGAAGCTTGGAATCTTCTTCCGAAAGACCGGCCGGATTACCATCCTTAGGAATCTCATAAAGAGGAGTAACATGCCCATCAAGAAGCTGCATACGAATTAACAGTTCTTCCGATGCCAGAACCCCGGGTTCAGGATAATCTGCTGTAATCACCCTTACCACTTCCGTCAAATCCTGCTCAAGTGTCTTCAGATTCTTAGGGGAATCCAAGTAACGCTCTGACCAGATGCGTCCGCCGGATAAACTGATTGCAAACAGTGTAAAGACGACGCACAGTAATGTTAATACCAGTTTTTTGCTATGTTTCGTTTTCTCGGGGTCATGATGCTTGGGTTCATCTAACTTACCATCTCCGGATTCGTTCCGGGAGACCTCCCCGGATTCATCTGCCACTGAAATAAGGGAGACAAAAGCGGCAGCAATTCCCGTCCATATAGACAGCACAAAGAGGAGCGGATGTACTCTGCCCCTGCCTGAATTCCATATTACGAATAGAACAATTAATGCCGCAATAAATATGACGGCCAGCTTCCCTTCGCCATTCACCATGGCGAACCGATCGGAAAGCGTATACAATAATTCTTTCATATCACACTGATTATACCACAGATCCCCATAGATGTCTGTATTCAAGTGCCGTCATCTGCTCTGACTTACGAAAAACTTTGGTGAAGTAACTGGTGTCCTTAATCCCACAGTCAGACGCAATTTCTTCTATGGGTTTATCTGAGAATCGAAGCAATTCTTTTGCTCTTCCGATTCGAAGATTCAGAAGATAATTACCAATGGTGGTCTCATAGGACTTCTTAAACTCTCTGGACAAATGAAACCTGCTGACATAGAACCGTTCTTCCAAATCTTCCAGCAATATTTTCTCCGTAAAATGCTCATCCAAATAGGTCTTCACCTGCTGGAGCTTGGTCTGCAGAGATTCAACCTGTCCTTCCTCATCCGATGCAGAGTCTAAGAATCCCTGCGTCACCAGATCTGTAATATATTTATTGGATAGCATCTCTGCCGATTTACTTCTGTTTAAGTGCAGATTCAGCATTTCTTCCATTGCCTTCTTATAATAGAAAACAGAAGAACAACGGAAGATTCCCTTGGGATTACTCCTCGTAAACTGCTGATAGATTGAAGCTGCACTTCTTCCGTTAAAATGAACCCACATCAGTTCCCAGGGCTTCTCCCTGCTACTGATATGGGAATACTTCTTCTTACAGTCAATAAAGGCACAACTACCAAAAGACATGGGAAATTCTTCCCCCTGATAGGTTACCGTTCCTTCTCCTGACAACACAATTAAGAGTAAGTAAGAATCCAAATTCTGTCTGGCCGCCACATGGGGAGACAGACTCTTTAAGGTTCCCACTTCCTGCACGTAAAGGTAATTATTTTGAGCGAAGCCCGTAGGGGTTGCAATCACTCGTTCCGTCCTTGTTGTCGCGCCTGTATGTATCTTATGCTGAACTGCTGCCAACTCAACCTCCAAACCAATAGCAAGATATTACCATTTATTAGCAATTTTTAATGTGGATAGTTGTATTATAAAGGAGTATACTCGTCATTGACAATCAAAATATTACCATAAGGAGAATATAAACTATGAGAAAAGTAGCACTTATTACCGGTATTACCGGTCAGGATGGCTCTTATCTTGCAGAACTGCTGTTAGAGAAGGGTTATGAAGTACACGGTATTATCAGAAGACACAGTACCATCAGCACAGATCGTATCGATCACCTCTACTATAATAGAGACATCAGAGATAAGAAGTTATTCCTTCATCACGGCGACTTAACCGATTCCAGTAACTTAAATCGTCTGATTGAGGCAATTCAGCCTACTGAGATTTACAATCTTGCTGCGCAGTCTCACGTAGCGGTTTCCTTCGAGGTTCCTGAGTACACAGCTGAGACCACAGGTATCGGTACTTTAAGACTTCTGGATGCCATCAAGAAGAGCGGTGTAAACTGCCGTTTCTATCAGGCTTCCACTTCCGAACTGTTTGGTGGACTTCCCGAGACCGCTCCCCAGAGCGAGAAGACTCCCTTCTATCCCAAGAGTCCTTACGGAGCTGCTAAACTGTATTCCTACTGGATTACCGTGAACTATCGTGAAGCATACGGACTGTTTGCATGCAACGGTATCCTCTTTAACCATGAATCTCCCAGACGTGGTGAGACCTTCGTAACCAGAAAGATTACCCGCGCGGTTGCAGCAATTATGGCTGACGAGCGTGAGAAATTATCCCTTGGTAACTTAAACGCAAAGCGTGACTGGGGATTTGCAGGTGACTATGTAGA
>JAZLHG010000406.1:0-2963 GCA_045616705.1 Lachnospiraceae bacterium
AGAGTGTACATGTAAATCAACCATGGGCTTATGGTATCACATTTTGGCTTGATTTTCCAATGAATTCCAGTATAATTGATAACTGTATGAGTATGTTCAGAATTGTATATTTTTAGAGGTGATTTGTATGATTTCAGCTAACAATGTCACACTTCGACTGGGCAAGAGAGCACTGTTCGAAGATGTAAATATTAAATTTACGGAAGGGAACTGCTACGGATTAATTGGCGCCAACGGTGCAGGTAAGTCTACCTTCCTGAAGATCCTGTCAGGAGAACTGGAGACCACTACCGGTGATATTGCAATCACACCCGGTCAGCGTTTATCCGTTTTGGAGCAGGACCTCTTCAAATATGATGAATATTCCGTAATGGATACCGTTATTCTTGGTAATAAGCGTCTCTATGAGATTATGAAAGAGAAGGATGCGATTTATGCCAAGGAAGATTTCACAGATGAAGACGGTATTCGTGCCAGTGAACTGGAAGGTGAATTTGCAGAGCTTGACGGCTGGGAAGCTGAGAGTAATGCGGCAATGCTGTTAAACGGTCTTGGTATTGATACGGAGATGCATTATACACAGATGTCCGAACTGAAGGGTTCTGAGAAGGTGAAGGTTCTGCTTGCAAAGGCACTTTTCGGTAATCCGGATATTCTGCTTCTGGACGAGCCTACCAACCATCTGGATATGGATGCTATTGCATGGCTTGAGGAATTCTTAATCGATTTCGAGAATACGGTTATTGTTGTCAGCCATGACAGATATTTCCTGAATAAGGTATGTACCCATACTGCTGATATTGACTATGGCAAGATTCAGCTATACGCAGGTAACTATGATTTCTGGTATGAGTCTTCTCAGCTGCTTGTGAAACAGATGAAGGAAGCCAACAAGAAGAAAGAAGAGAAGATTAAGGAATTACAGGAGTTCATTTCAAGATTCTCCGCAAATGCTTCTAAGTCCAAGCAGGCTACCAGCCGTAAGAGAGCGCTGGAGAAGATTGAACTGGAAGAGATTAAGCCTTCTTCCAGAAAGTATCCCTACATCGATTTCAGGCCCGATCGTGAGATTGGTAACGAGGTTCTTACAGTTGAAGGAATCAGTAAGACCATTGAAGGTGTTAAGGTGCTTGATAACATTTCCTTCATCCTGGGACATGATGACAAGGTAGCATTCGTTGGTGGCAACGAACTTGCCAAGACAACACTGTTTAGAATTCTTACCGGTGAGATTGAGCCGGATGAGGGAAGTTATAAGTGGGGTGTTACCACTTCTCAGGCATACTTCCCCAAGGATTCCACCAAGGAATTTGACAATGACTTCACCATTAGTGACTGGCTCATGGGTTATTCTCCTGTGAAGGATGTAACTTATGTTCGTGGATTCTTAGGACGTATGTTATTCCCCGGTGAAGACGGTGTTAAGAAGGTTCGTATTCTCTCCGGTGGTGAGAAGGTAAGATGCCTTCTGAGTAAGATGATGATTAGCGGCGCCAACTGCCTTGTTCTGGATGAGCCTACCAACCATCTGGACATGGAGAGTATTACCGCTCTGAATAACGGACTGATTAAGTTCCCGGGTGTTATTCTGTTTGCATCTCATGACCATCAGTTTGTACAGACAACAGCTAACAGAATTATGGAGATTCTTCCGGATGGAAGCATGATCGATAAGATCACCACATACGACGAATATCTTGAGAGCGATGAAATGGCCAGAAAGAGATTCGTATACACTGCAAACATTGAGGAAGACGAGAACTAAAGGCATAACTTGGAACAGTAAGGAGATTATATGCTGGAACTTAAGGATATTTACTGGGACCTTCCTACCGGGGAGGAACTGATACATGGTGTGAATCTTACCATTCGCCCCGGCAAGCTTACCGTAATCACCGGACCCAACGGTGGTGGCAAGACAACGCTTGCTAAGCTTATTGCGGGACTATATACCCCCAAGCAGGGTCAGATTCTTCTGAATGGTGAGGATATTACAGAGAAGGACATTACAGAGAGAGCTAAGGCCGGAATTGCATACGCATTTCAGCAGCCGGTACGCTTTAAGGGCTTCACTGTAAGACAGTTGTTAAATGTTGCTGCCGGAAGAGAGATGAAGGAACGTGATATGTGCCTGATTCTTGAGAAGGTAGGTCTGTGTGCCAAGGAATATATGGACAGACCTTTAGATAATCATTTATCCGGTGGTGAGAGTAAACGAATTGAGATTGCAACCGTTCTGGCAAGAGACGTCAGCATTATGCTGTTCGACGAGCCGGAAGCAGGTATCGATTTATGGAGCTTTGCAAGCTTAATTGATACTTTTGAGAAATTAAAGACCGAGAAAGAAGGTTCCCTTCTGATTATTTCCCATCAGGAGAGAATTTTGAATATTGCCGATGAGGTAATTCTGATTGCTGACGGTAAGATTAAGGCCCAGGGTAGCAGGGAGGAAGTTCTGCCCCTTCTTAATCTGAATATCGGAACCAGAAGCGGACTGTGTCCCCTTGGAAAGGAGGTTAGCAATGGCTGAGATTAATGATACTTCCTTGGAACTTTTGAAGGAGATTTCAGACTGGGATTCCTTATTTGACGGTGCTTATTCCATTCGTCAGGATGGCGGCTGTGTAGATATGAAGTCCACAGCCAATATTAAGATTGTACCCAAGACCGATAATCCGGGTATTGATATTTATATCAAAGCAGGTGAGAAGCAGGAGACGGTTTACATTCCTGCCTGCGTTACCAAGAGCGGCGTGGATGATGTGGTTTATAATGATTTCCACGTACAGAAGAATGCGGATGTTATTATTGTTGCCGGCTGTGGTGTTCATACAACAGACGACGAAGGTGCAAGACATAACGGTATTCATAGATTCTTCTTAGAAGAAGGTGCCCATGCTCTTTACAAAGAGAAGCATATCGGTACAGGTGCCGGTGCAGGTCTTAAGGTAATCGATCCGGTG
>JAZLHG010000407.1:0-3137 GCA_045616705.1 Lachnospiraceae bacterium
CTTAAAGACCTGATATTCTATCAGGCGGATGTGCATGGTAATCTGCAGACTAAGGAACGAATCAAAGCCTTGAAGCCACTGCTTACCGCACAGGAAGCAACCATTGTAACCACCTTCGATGCGTTAATGAACCATTTGGTACCTTTGTCTGTCATTGAGGAGAACATTATCACGGTGCAGATGGGACAGGTGCTTAATCTTAAGAAGTTCGTATCACGGGTAACCGCTCTGGGCTATGAGCGAAATTACCAGGTGGAGACGGAAGGTCAGTTTTCTGTACGAGGCGGAATTATTGACATTTTCCCCCTTACGGAAGACAACCCGATCCGAATTGAGCTGTGGGGAGATGAGATTGATTCCATCAGAAGTTTCGACATACTGAGCCAGAGATCCCTTGAGAAAATAGACGAATTCATCCTGCTTCCTGCGTCTGAAGCCATTCTGACAGAGGAGCAGAAGACTGCCGGAATTAAGCGCATCCTTGCGGAAAGTAAAGAGCGTGAGCAGTGGTTTCGGGAGCAGTTTCTGACAGAAGAAGCCTATCGAATGAAAACACAGACTGGAGAGTTCTGTGATCAGCTTACAAATTACGGAGCCAGTGGCTGTAACCTAGAGGGCTATTTGGATTACTTCTATGAACAGCATGGATCCTTACTGGATTATTTTGCCGGTGAGGACACACTGATTGTGTTGGACGAACCGGCGCGCCTGAACGAAAAAGGAGAATTCGTAGAGGCAGAATTCAACGATAGCATGAGTATGCGTCTGAAGAAGGGCTATGTGCTGCCCGGACAGACCAATGTCTTATATACCAAGGAAGAAATCTGGGCAAGACTGGAGAGAAGTCATAGCGTAGCTCTGTCCACCCTACCGGTAAGAAAAGGGATATATAAGCCCATTTCCAAGCATTCTATTATCACCAAGGCCATGAACACCTATAACAACAGCTTTGATGCGCTGGTGACGGATCTTAGAAGATACAAGAAGAATAAATATAAGGTCGTACTCTTAAGTGCCAGCAGAACCAGAGCGGCCAGGCTGGCAGAGGATTTAAGAGAGAACGATATTACTGCATTTTACACGGAAGATATGGAGCATGAGCTTAAGACCGGAGAGGTCATGGTCAGCTACGGTCGAATTCGTCAGGGATTTGAATATCCGCTGCTCAAATTTGTGGTGATATCGGAATCGGATATTTTCACGGCTCAGAAGCAGAAGAAAAAGGCCAAGAAGAAATACAGCGGCCAGTCCATTCAGAATTTCTCCGAACTGAGTGTGGGAGATTATGTGGTGCATGAGACCCATGGACTGGGTATTTATCGTGGCATTGAGCAGGTCAGTGTGGATAACGTCACCAAGGATTACATGAAGATTGAATACCGTGACGGTGGCAATCTGTTTATTCCCGCAACGGCACTGGAGACACTGCAGAAGTATTCTTCCAAGGAATCGGCTACGCCCAAAGTCAATAAGCTGGGTGGTTCCGAGTGGATTAAGACCAAGAGCAAAGTCAAAAATGCAGTAGATATCATTGCGCAGGACTTAGTGGAACTGTATGCGGTTCGTGGTCAGAGCAGCGGTTATCACTTTAGTGAGGATACCATCTGGCAGACCGAGTTCGAGGAGAGATTCCCCTTTGAAGAGACCGAGGATCAGCTGCAGGCCATAGAAGATACCAAGAGAGATATGCAGAGCAACAAAATCATGGATCGTTTGATCTGTGGTGATGTAGGCTACGGCAAAACGGAAATTGCCATTCGAGCTGCGTTTAAGGCAGTGCAGGATGGCAAGCAGGTGGCATATCTGGTACCAACCACGATTCTTGCACAGCAGCACTACAATACTTTCATTCAGCGAATGAAGGACTATCCGGTGCGTGTGGATATGCTCAGCAGATTCCGAACGGCAGCGGAGCAGAAGAGGACTGTTAACGACCTGAATAAGGGTATGGTGGATATTGTAATCGGTACCCATAGACTCTTATCATCGGATGTGCAGTACAAGGATCTCGGACTGCTGATTATAGACGAAGAACAGCGATTTGGCGTTACCCATAAAGAGAAAATCAAGAAGCTGAAGGAGAATGTGGACGTGCTGACACTTACGGCAACTCCCATTCCCAGAACCCTTCACATGAGCCTGGTAGGCATTAGGGATATGAGTGTGTTAGAAGAGGCGCCTCAGGATCGTATGCCCATTCAGACCTTTGTTATGGAATACAGTGAAGAAATGATTCGTGAGGCCATCGGCAGAGAACTTGCTCGAGGTGGTCAGGTGTTCTATGTCTATAACAAGGTGCAGACCATTGTGGATATGACAGCAATTATTCAGAATTTGGTTCCGGATGCGGTAGTGGCATATGCCCATGGACAGATGAAAGAACAGGAACTGGAGCGCATCATGTTCGATTTCGTCAACGGAGAAATCGATGTGCTGGTGTCCACAACCATTATTGAAACAGGTCTTGATATCAGTAACGTGAATACCATGATTATTCATGATTCGGATAAAATGGGTCTGTCTCAGCTCTATCAGCTGAGAGGCCGTGTGGGCAGGTCTAACAGAACCGCCTATGCTTTCCTGATGTATAAGAAGGATAAGGTTCTGAAGGAGATTGCGGAGAAACGACTGCAGGTCATCAGAGAATTTACAGAGTTAGGAAGCGGATTTAAGATTGCTATGCGAGATCTGGAGATTCGTGGTGCCGGTAATCTTCTGGGCGAGCGACAGAGCGGACATATGGAAGCGGTAGGCTATGATATGTACTGCAAGATGTTAAATGAAGCCATTAAGAATAAGCAGGGCATCGAAGATGTAACCGGCAACGCGGTCAGCATTGAGGTAGATGTGGACGCCTATATTCCTGAGAGCTACATTATGAATGAGCAGCAGAAAATAGAAATCTACAAGCGTATCGCCGGAATCGAGAGTCATTCGGAACGAATGGATATGGAAGACGAACTGACAGACCGATTCGGTATTCTGCCGGAAGCAGTAATCAATCTGTTGGATATTGCTTTCCTTAAGGTTCTTGCAAGAGATGTTTATATCTCAGAGATTAAGGAAGAGAGCAGGGCAGTGAAGTTATCTATTTATGAAGGCGCCAAGTATCAGCATGAGAATATCGGCCCGTTTAT
>JAZLHG010000408.1:0-2277 GCA_045616705.1 Lachnospiraceae bacterium
TATACCGGCCTTTCCCATATTTACCATTGGTTCTATGGTAAATACCATTCCCGGTACCATAAGCATCTCTGTTCCCGGAGGAGTTACATAGCTCACAAACGGTTCTTCATGGAATTCAAGACCTACGCCATGTCCACCTATTTCTCTTACTATTGTATATCCGTTCGCTTTTGCATGATTGTTTACAGCAGTTGCCATATCACCAAGAAATGTCCAGGGCTTAACCGCATCTATTCCGGCCTGCATACACTCCTTAGCTACTTCGACTAGTTTTCTTTTTTCCGGAGAAACATTACCTATGCAGAACATTCTGGAGGAATCTGAAAAATAGCCTTTATAAATTGTCGAAACGTCAACATTGATAATGTCGCCGTCCTTGAGAATAATATCAGCTGACGGAATTCCATGACAAACTTCATCGTTAAGTGAAGTACATACACTTTTGGGAAATCCTTCATATCCAAGAGGTGCCGGAATACCTCCCATTGCAACAGTCTTGGCATGAACAAGTTCATCAATTTCCAAGGTGCTCATTCCCTCATGTATTTCCTCTGCAATCATATCAAGAACAGCAATATTAATTTTACTACTCTCTCTGATTCCCTCTATCTGCGCGGGAGTTTTAATCATGTCATGAGTAGGCACAATATGGTGCTCGAGACGTATCTTCTCTATCATGTCGTCCATTCTCGCGTGACAAGTTTTATATTTTTTACCGCTTCCGCACCAGCACGGATCATTTCTTCCAATCTTAATTGCCATATTACACCTTCATATCAATACTATTTATTTGACGGATCAGAGCCTGTCTCATTTGCCATCACACTTCAACGCAAAAAGCCCTGCCGAAACAGAGCTTCTTATATCTATATTTACAATACTTCGCCTACCGGAGTGTTCTCCATAAAGCCAAGATATTTGTGTACATTCTCTTTTATATCAGCCTTAAATACAGCTGAACCTGCAACGATAACATTTGCACCAACCTCAAGAACTGTGCGTATTGTATCATCACATATACCACCGTCGACTTCAATGTCACAGTCGAGTCCCTGTGAATCAATATAATATTTGGCTGACGCAATTCTCATCGTTGAAGCCGGGATATATTTCTGTCCACCGAATCCGGGTTCTACTGTCATAATAAGAAGCATATCTACAAACGGAAGATATGGATAAACTTCTTCAACCGGTGTCCCAGGTTTGATAGATATTCCAACCTTGCAATTACATTCACGAATCAGCTCTATTACTTCCTTGGGGTCATCCTCAGACTCAAGATGAAAAGTAATACCATCAGCACCCGCTGCAGCAAACTGCTTTATATAATTTTTCGGATGAACAATCATAAGATGCACATCAAAAAAGGCATCTGTAACCTTTCTGATGGTCTCTACCACAGGGATGCCAAATGATATTGACGGTACAAATACACCATCCATTACATCTATATGTACATACTCCGCACCGGCCTCAACTGCATCCGTTATCTGTTGTCCAAGAATACTGCAGTCAGCCGCCAATATTGATGGTGATAGAATTCTTTTACGCATTGTTTACACCCGAAATACTTATTTCTAAACGCAACAGAATTGTGAGTGAAATATTCACCCACAATTCGCCGCATTAAAATCTAATAATCTATTACTTTACGAAACTCTTAACTGAGTTATATACGCCTTCGCCATCAAGACCATACTTAGCAACGAGAGCTGCAGCAGGACCTGACTCACCGAATTTGTCGTTAATACCAAGCTTGCATACAGGAGTAGGAAGTTTCTCACTCAAGCAATCGCAAACAGCTGATCCAAGACCACCGATTACTGAATGCTCTTCAACTGTAACAACCTTACCTGTCTTCTTTGCAGATGCAATAACAAGCTCCTCATCAAGAGGCTTAATTGTATGAATGTTGATTACTTCTGCATCGATTCCGTCAGCTGCAAGTTTCTCAGCTGCTTCAAGAGCAGATGCAACAGTGATTCCTGAAGCGATGATAGTAACATCCTTACCTTCTTTAAGAAGAACACCCTTACCGATTTCAAACTTGTAATCAGGGTTGTCATTGATTACCGGAACAGCTGCACGTCCGAATCTACAATATACAGGTCCACCGTACCCGATAGCTGCACGAACAGCTGCTTTTCCTTCGATATCATCTGAAGGAACGATAACTGTCATTCCGGGAATTGTTCTCATAAGAGCTACGTCTTCATTACACTGATGTGTTGCTCCGTCTTCACCTACAGTAATACCTGCATGTGTAGCACCGATTTT
>JAZLHG010000409.1:0-2994 GCA_045616705.1 Lachnospiraceae bacterium
CTTCAGTGTAATCGCAATAATGCTACCTCTTCTGTAACTGATGGAGGTAAGAATGATACACAACAGGAAGGATATCGCCTGCAGGAATCCATTCACACTGGACACCGGCAACGGAATACCGTTAATATCCAGCACTGTCAATCCGGAGAAGCTCATATTTACCCGAACAATCAGAATCCATATTGCCAGAATTAATATTGTTCCACCAATCAAGAATGGTATTTTGTGTTTAATCTTTGCTAGTCTCATGAAAAGTTCCCTCTCTTCATTTCCGCTTTATTAGCATACATGTCCGCATCAGCACGCTGAAATACATCAATCACAGCTCGATCGATGGCCGGATTATAGGTTGCAATTCCGGATGCAAATAATAGTTTCTCATTAATCGGTGCATTCTTCTCGTTCTGCTCTTTGATTTTCAGTCGAAGACTGCGCATAATCTCATCACGGTTTCTATAATCGTCTCCGGTAAGAATTGCAATGAACTCATCGCCACCTATTCTATATATCGGACTCCATTTAAAGGATTTGCAGAGTAGAGTACAACATTCAATAATATATTCGTCACCTGTGGTATGTCCCATTTCGTCATTCATAACCTTTAAATTATTCACATCGAAAAAGGCAATGGCGAATTCTAGTGGCATTTTAGCACGAATCTTCATGTCCATTTCTTCTACCTTGGACTCATAGGCCACTCGATTCTTCACACTGGTAAGGGAATCCGTCTCTGTCAGTTCCACAAGCCTGTGATTCATTCGCAGAATACTTAAATGACGCCTTACAGCACTGAGAATCAGATTCAGTCTCTTGGTGTAATCAAACAGATATCTGCCATGGGTCAGTACATCCACATCATCACAGAAAATAACATAGCCATAGTTTCTGGTATATTCATGCAAAGGTTCAATAATAAAGAGTCTGTTTACCTTATCATCGTCAATCTGCGGCACAATGAGAGAAGTATCAAACCTGTCGATAGAAGTAATCTTACCGCGTTCCATGGAGAACACCGCCATCATCTCATCGTCATATCCAAGCTGTCTGAAAGTCATACCCTGATTCTCAGTTGATGCCTCAAATATAGGGTCTAAAACGATATGGAACGAATCTCCTACATAATACTTGTCCTTGGAATAGAAACTACCTAAATTCTCTTTGAATTCAGCAAAGGTATCACCCCTTGATACTTCATCTTCAAAAGCAGTGAGATTCTGATCATACATAATACGATCGGTATATTCCTTCAGCATACTCTTACCAAGTTCCCGGCGTAATCTGTCATGATCACGAACACCGCTACATCCGCAGCTCTCGCTGGGATAGAAGGTAGGACGAATATGCTGACCCTTCTCACAGGACTGTCCTCGCATCACTTTAAGAAGTGTTGTGGCTACTTCTTCACCAATCTTACCGTATCTCTGATCTACACTGGCAATGGAAGGACTGAACACCTGTGCCAAATACTCGTAGTCAAAACCTGTAACAATAATATCCTCCGGCACACGGTATCCACACTCTTCTGCTGCACGGCATACCACCATAGCCAAAACATCATTGGCACAAATAATCGCATCCGGAGTCTTACCCTTAGAGGATGAGAGCAATTCACGAACATGATTCAGTGTGTTACCCTGTTCCCACATAGAATAGAACACGTTGTCATCCTTGAATTTCAGTTTATGTTCTCCCATAATCTCCTTAATCACCTTAAGGCGAAGATCGGAATCATGGTTGCCGGGATTGCCTGCAATATAGTAGGGATTCTTAACATGATGTGTTGTAATCAAGTGACGCACCAAATCGCATGCACCGTCATAGTTACTGGAGAGAATACAATGGGGATATTCGGCATTACGACCGGACATCACGGTAGGAATCCCTGCCTGTTTACAGCGACTGAGAATACTCTCAACACAATCATGGTATTCAAGCAGATTGCCTGCCAGAATCGCGCCATCAAACTTACTAAGATCCGGAAGGTTGAAAATATTCAATTCTCCGATTCGAACCAGTTCATCTTCCACATGTGTGGGGTAGCAAAGGAACATGTAAATATCGATTTCATCATTACGAAATCCACGAATAACACCCTTTGTATAAGCATGAATCAATTCATGTGCCCATCCTGATGCAAAAAAAGCAATTTTCTTCTTCATAATCTCTCCATTATAGAATCAGGCACTTATCGCATTATAATACTTATAATTATTCAATTTATTATAGCATATATCTGTTTAGATGTAATATAGAAATCCTATTTTCTGTTAAAATCATTAAGTGATTTAAGTTGCCGGACTTGTTGCGAGTCACAAGGAATCATGATATAGTTTACTTATTAAAATGTTTTCTTATAAGGAGGAAAATTATGGGTTTCGGAGAAGCTATTAAGACATGTTTTACCAAGTATGTTGATTTCTCAGGAAGAGCAAGAAGAAGTGAGTATTGGTTCTTCTTCTTATTTAATGCAATCGTATCCGGTGTTGTATCTGCAATTGCAAACGTAACAGGATTATCATTCCTTTCATGGCTTGTTACATTAGCACTGCTGCTTCCCGGTCTTGCAGTTATGGTTCGTCGTCTTCATGATATCGGCAGAAGATGGACCAGCCTTCTGTTTGGTTTAATCCCTCTTGCAGGTGGAATTATCTTAATCGTATTTGCATGCAAGGATTCACAGCCCGGTGACAACCAGTTCGGACCTAATCCCAAGGCACCCGCTGCATACAACAATCAGTTTTAATTGATTATCCGGTATTAAGCAAGTCTTAAACAAGTAATAAGACCATGAATGAGAATCCGTATTCGGGTTTCTCCATTCATGGTCTTTTTGTTACCGTTTTATCACTGTTTATTACTTATTATTGTTCATTCCTCACCACTGTTCATCTTCTATGATCTTAATGACAGCTGTATTGGCGTAGGTCATGGGATCACTGTGCAGGAAAAATACAACGCCGTCAACAGGCGCTTTCAGTTCACTTAATATTTCAT
>JAZLHG010000410.1:0-3379 GCA_045616705.1 Lachnospiraceae bacterium
CTATTGATGTTACCAGCCGTATTCGTGCCAGCGAACTTGCAAGAATGGAAATGGGCGAGACTTTTGAGCCTGTTAATTTCGATAAACTCGTAAATGATCCTCATGCCGGTAAGACAAATGGTACACCTTCAAGACCTGCCAGTGTAACCACACCGGAGGCAGCGGCAGCGAAGCTTGCGGGCGCTAACGCAGGCGTAGCACAGAAGTCTGCACAGGTTGCAACCGCTCCGGCATCTCAGACAGCTCCGCAGAGAGGACCTATTAAGGATGCCCCTGTGAAACCTGCAGAGAAGGCACCCGCTAAGGCAGAGCCTAAGGAGAAGAAGAGATTAAGCTTTGGATTTGATGAGCCTGAAGAGATGGATTGGGCAAGTCTTGAGAATAGCATGAAGGATTCCGATGACAGAAGACCGAAGGGTGGCGAATCCCCTTATAAGGCTATGGATGAAGCGAAGAAGCCTGTTGAGAAACCGGTAGAGAAGGCACCTGCTGAGAGAATTCCTGCAGAGAAGCCGACAGCTCCTGTAACAGAGAACAAACCAATGCCCACGGATTCCAAGAAACCGACACAGGCGGCAGCACCTGCAGCATCAGTACCCCCTGTTGTAGAGAGTCCTAAGATTGCGGTAGAACTTCCGAAGACTCCGACACCTCCTAAGGTTGAAGCCAAGTCCGTGAAGCCTGCATCCCAGAGCTATCAAGAGACCGTTCCTCAGCAGGACAGCGATTACTGGCAGCAGAGCAGTAAGAAACAGTTTGACCAGCAGGAGAATGAACCGAAGGCAAGCGCGTCTGTTAAAAAAGAAGAGAAGGTTGTTTCTCAGAAGACAGACAGTAGCCAGAGCAGTTACGGCAGTTATGGCAGCCAGAGCAGCTATGGTAACGGATACAGCCAGAGCAGTTATGATCAGAGTTATGGCCAGGGTAGTTACAGTAGTCAGAGCAGTTACGGTAACCAGAACAGCTACGGTAACGGATATAGCCAGAATGGCTATGATCAGAGCTACGGCAGTGGATACAGTCAGAATAGTTATGGCAATAGTTATGGACAGAGCGGCTACAATCAGTATGATCCTTATAGCAGCCAGTATGGTGGCTATGGACAGAGTGGCTATAACCAGTATGACCCTTATAACAGCCAGTATAGTAATAACTACAATAACGGTTATGCAACATCCGGCTATAATCAGTACGATCCTTACGGACAGTACAACAACATGGGTTATCAGCCTGTACAGAACCAGCAGCTGTATAACACACAGAATATAGATTTGGATGATGATTTCGAGTTCGAATTCATCGACATTAAGAGATAAATCCTAAGGAGAATTAGATGTTAGGATATACGAAGCAAGCTGAAAAGGCATTGGGGATTGCGTCCAGATATTCCCGTGACTTAGGTCACGGGTATGTTGGGACGGAACACATGCTTCTGGGTCTTCTGGAAGAGGGTACAGGTGTGGCCTCCAGTGTGCTGATTGGGAACGGAGTAACGAAAAACGCCATTCTCGATCTGATTAAGCAGCAGATTGCTCCTCCATCTTCCGTCCTGATTAGGGAACGGGATGGCTATAGCCCTAAGGCGGAGGAGATACGAACCAAAAGTGAACAAGAAGCACTTAGATATAAGACAAGCCAGATTGGAACCGAGCATATCCTTCTGGCTTTGCTTCGTGATGTGGAGAATTTAGCAGTACGCCTGTTAAACACCCTGGAAGTCAATCCGCAGAAACTGTATCTTGATCTGCTGATTGCGATGGGAGAGGATCCGAAGCTTCATAAAGATGAATTTCAGAGTCTTAGGGACGGTAAGGGTGAGAATACAGAGACACTGACTATTGACAAATACAGCAGAGACTTAACGGCGCTTGCCAGGGAAGGGAAGCTTGATGTTGTAGTAGGCAGGGAAGAAGAAATCAATCGTATGATTCAGACCCTCAGCAGAAGAACCAAGAATAACCCTTGCTTAATTGGTGAGCCGGGCGTTGGTAAGACTGCAATTGTAGAAGGCCTTGCCAGACGTATTGTGGAGGGATGTGTTCCTGAGACCGTTGCGGGCAAACGAGTATTATCCCTTGATTTATCAGGTATGGTAGCCGGCAGTAAGTACAGAGGTGAATTCGAAGAGCGGGTTAAGAAGGTAATTAACGAAGTAATTGCAGAAGGTAATATTCTGCTGTTCTTAGATGAGATGCATACTTTAATCGGAGCAGGCGGTTCCGAAGGTTCCATTGATGCATCTAATATCCTGAAGCCTTCCCTTGCCAGAGGCGAGATTCAACTCATTGGTGCAACCACCCATGAAGAGTATCGCAAATATGTGCAGAAGGATGCAGCCCTTGAGAGAAGATTTCAGCCAATCGATGTGCAGGAACCGGATGAAGATGCGACAATCAGCATTTTAACCGGTATCAGACCTGCATATGAAGCACACCACAGGGTAACCGTTACCGATGAGGCAGTTAAGGCTGCAGTGACTTTATCAGCCAGGTATATTAGCGATCGATTCCTGCCGGATAAGGCAATTGACTTAATGGATGAAGCAGCATCCAAAGCAAGACTTTCCGTATTGAAGATTCCTAAGGGTCTTGACCGGTTAGAGGAAGCGCTGCAGGAGTTTGATGTCCGTAGAGAGCAGCTTCTTAGAGCAGAAGATTACCAGGGACTGGCAGACCTTCGATTGGAAGAAGCAGAGATTAAGAAACAGTATGAACGTAAGAAGAAGCGCTATGAACGCACCCGCAGTGATGTAGTGGTTGTGGTAGGCGAGGAAGAGATTGCTTCTGTTGTGTCCGAATGGACCAAGATTCCTATTCAGAAATTGAAAGAAGCGGAGTCAGCCAAACTTCTTAAGATGGATAAAGAACTTACCAAGAGAGTCATCGGTCAGGAAGAAGCGGTGTCCGCTCTTGCCAGAGCCATTAAGAGAGGCAGAGTTGGACTGAAAGAAAAGAATCGTCCCATCGGTTCCTTCCTGTTCTTAGGACCTACCGGTGTTGGTAAAACAGAACTGAGTAAGGCATTATCGGAGGTGCTGTTCGGCTCTGAGAATGCAATGATTCGAGTAGATATGTCCGAGTATATGGAGGCCCATACCGTATCCAAAATGATTGGTTCACCTCCGGGTTATGTGGGATTCGGCGATGGAGGACAACTATCGGAGAAAGTCAGACGAAATCCGTATTCTGTGGTACTTTTCGATGAGATTGAGAAAGCACATCCGGACGTATTCAACATTCTTCTTCAGGTACTGGATGATGGTCATATTACAGATTCCATGGGGCGTAAGGTCAGCTTCAAAAACTGCGTCATTATTATGACCAGTAATGCAGGGGCAGGCCGCATTGTGGATCCTAAGAAGTTAGGATTTGCGGCAGTG
>JAZLHG010000411.1:0-5828 GCA_045616705.1 Lachnospiraceae bacterium
AAATGTAGTAAGATGATGCAAACCGCAGGGATTTATGGTAGAGTATAAAATGACGAAAGATGCAATTTAATCCCATGATTACGGAAGAAATTGTATGGAAGAAATTGTATATGGATGAAGTACAACGGATACAGTAGGGTACACGATAGAACTTATATTTAGGAGGAGTTACAACATGTTCAAGAAATGGAGTAAGGGAATCAGTATGATGCTGGCACTGGCAATGCTTGTGGGCAGTATCAATGTTACTGCTCTGGCTGCAGAGGAGACTTCGGGTACCGAGACGTATCCGGCTTCCATGGAGACTGTGGCAGAAGAGGTGGTTCCGGTTGCCGCGGAGCCTTCTACGGAAGAGAAGATGACTGGCCTCGAAGAGGCATCCGTCGTTGAGGAGAATCCGGCAATCGATGAGCCGACGGAGGAGACTTATTCTTCCGTGGATACAGAGGAAGTTGATATGGAATTGCCTCCGAATAAGGCGACAATTCGTTATACAAATAATCCATCAATTCACCACAAGCCGCTGGTACAGGAGGCTTATTATCGACCGTTGGAACTGCCCGGAAATGGAGTGGTAGGAACTTACCTGTCGACAGTGATTAAATATTACGATGTGAATGGGACAGAACTTCCCAATCCTTTCCTGAATCCTGGTTATATGGACCGTGTGGCGAGCACGGCGATTTATTATCCTGAGGATTTGGAAGGCCACGGTGTGGATGAACTGTATGTTTATATCAATTCCGAACCGAATCCTCAAGATGGTTCCGTAATTCCGATCTCAGAGGATCTTGTGCTTCAGGAAGGGTATATTAACCTGTATCGTGTTAAGAGAGAAGAATGTGTGGTTGATTTCTACCATGCAGTAACTTTTGATTTCGCCAATTCAGATTCATCTGAATGTGATATCCGGGTATGGAATGGCAATAAGGAACTGAATCACTCCTATTATGATGCTACCTATTCTCGTGTAGCCTACTGGGGAGATGAAGATATTGCAATCCCCACTAAAGAGGGCGATTCCTCAGCCGTTTCTTTTAAACTTCAGCCGAAAGAGGGCTATTACATTCACTCGGTATTCAATGCCATGGAGGAGCAAGATAAATATAAACTGAGCTACCAGAGACCGGGAGTTGTAGAGGTAAGGGTAAAGGCATATCCCTCTTTGAATTCTTTGTTTACATTTGAAGACAGCGCCTACAGCCTGAGTGATTTTGACATTTATGATGGTGAGAACCTCGTTACGGATGGTACAGCATCCATTAGTGGAGAAGATATTACACTTATTCCTAAGAATACAGAGGATGGTCTGGTTGCATTTGATGTAGTCGGCGTTGTTACAAATGAATATACCGGTGAGGAAGAGAGTGACTTTTTCGGTAAGACTGAGAAAACGGAAGAAGATGGCACGGTAAAATATGTTATTCCCAGCGATTGGTTGTTACAGTATTTTACCCGTCAGGCTTATGACCGTGCTCCTCGTATGACTCTGTCTGCAATTGTGAATCAGAAGCAGTTTATTGTTGACGGTTATATTAATTCATTGCTCTATGCATATTCAGAGGATGGCTGGCTCCCTAATGAAGATGCTTGGAGACGTGGATATTATGGAGATCAATCAAAATGGGCTACCAACATCCCGGAAAGGGGTACGTTGTTTGTTGCATTAGATCTTTCAAATGCTATGGATAACTACAATTTTCCGATTGGTGTTCAATTCCGTGATGAGAAAGGGAACACGGTATGGGATGACTACCCGGAGACATATGGGTGGCAGATAATCAATAGTCATCCGCATGTAATTTTTACTTATAAATATACCGCCGATTCCGGCAATATTAATTTGGCCGGGGTGGGTTATTGCTTCGCTGTGCAATGGACGCCTTCCGCACTTGCCAGAGAACTGGATGCAAGTACGACAACAGTTACGGTGAACGGATACAGAACGTGGTATGGCTATTGTTTCCAGGAAAACACAGCGACAGGTGCCGCAGAGATTATTATCACAACATCGGATAAGAAGTTTGTTCCGGAGTTGATATATACGAAACAATCTGGGGAAGTAGGCGCTTACCCTATTCCGACCACAACATCCACTACAGCCGATGGTAAGACTGTATGGACTTATAAAATAGGTTTTCGTGGTGGAATAAATCCGGAAGATCTGAGACGATTTTCGGATTTGGTTATTCGCAATAAGGTTCCTTCGACAGTGAAGTTTACTTATGATAAAGCAGTCGTTGATCCTGTCTTTACAATGGGTAATGCACGGGGCGAAACTTTGGAAGCGGTAACAACCGAATCGGGTTGTGAGGTCAAGGTGCCTTATGGAACGCAGGTCTATGTAAATCTGGGCGTCAAGGAGAACTGTAAAGTAAATGGCGTTAAACAGGGAGCCACAACAGTAAGAGTAACCAATAATGCATTTACAACGCCGAAGATTACAAGTGATTGTACTTATACAATCAGTGGCGAGGAGTTGACTCGTCTCTATGTAAATGGTGCTGCATGTACGAATAATGTCTACACAGGCTATGTGAAGAAAGAAGATCCCCATACGGAAGCCTATATCAGAGTGGGTAATACTAAGAAGGTGGATCTTACTATCGATGATATTACGCTTAAGGTTGCAGGTGCAGAATGGCCCGTTACATCAGGCGTAGTGACGGTTGTTGATAATACGCTGAAGTTCAGTTTCAGCAATCCGGATGTTGCCGGTAACAAGGTAGAGGTTGTGATTGCCAAGGACGGTAAGACCCTTGGAACAATGACCTTTAATGTATCCGCATATGCTACAACCGCAACACTAAAAGGTGAGAAAAATGGTGTTATTACACAGGCTATGGATAATACCGTCAGAGGCTACGCTGTTACCCTGAATAAGGGTGTGGATGCCGGAGATATTGAGGTTGTCCTGAAGAAGGGCGAAGCAGATGTGACAGATTTAGGCATCGTATCCTATGCAAACGGAATGCTGACTGTACGTGCACCTTACAGCGCTGTGGAGAAGATTGCTAAAGTGGACGGAATTCCTGCTCTCGATATTATTTTCCTGGATAGGACCAATGGCAACAATGAATTTGCAACCAAGAAGCTGGTGATTACAGATTCTGCTATTGCAGCGGCAACACCTGTTGCCAAAATCACAACCACCACTGACCGTGCGATTCAGGTAGAAGTCAGTGGACCCAAGAATTTCGATACCACAGGCTGTATCTCCCATATTAAGGCGGTTGCTGCATCGGGTACCATAGCCGAGGGTATGAAGTCTGAGGCGGAATTATATACTTCAACATCAGGAGTTAAGACCCTGGTACTGGCTGAGGATGAAGTTGAAAAGGGACAGGGCAGAGCCCAGAGATATGATATTACTGTAGAAATGCTCAGAGTCGGCGGTGAAGAAGTGGATTCCGCAGGCGTTGTGACTCCGAACTCATGGAATAAATATTTCGGTAAGAGTAAGGCTAAGTCTATAAAGGGACAGGGTACAAAGACCCCTTATTATGAGACCAAGCTTACCCTTAAGACCAAAACAGCCAGCGTTTATGCAGGCCAGAAGAATGTTACACTTGCAACAGCATCCTTCAATGGTAAAACCACGTTCCACGACATTGAGAGTGTTACATTATACGATAGTTGGGGTTCTGTTGTAGATCCTATAGAGCATGCATTTACCATTTCCCAGACAGATGTTTATAGTCTGGTAATCAGTGATACCGGTAAATTAGCTGCCGGTAAGTACACTCTTGTAGCTTCTGTTGAACAGGCTCCCGGTACGCTTCCGGTTACCGCTAAGGCAACCTTTACCGTTTTAGAACCGGTTCGTCAGGATCAAATGAATCTGATTATGCCGGATAAGCTGGTTGTAATTGAGGGCAAGGGCGGCGTTCTGATTCCTTCGGTTACATTCAGTAATACACCTAAGAACAATAAGCTTGCATGGACAGTGCAGGCTGCAGCCGGTAATACAGATTCTGTAGATAACCTTAAGAATGTGGTCTTTGATAAGAAGACAGGTAAGGTTACCGTTAAAAAGGGTTATGTATTAGAGGAAGGTTCTAATCATAAATTTACAATTACCGCGAAAGCCACTGACTTTGCAGATAATGAGGCTGCTGTAACCGGAGAGTTTGTCATTGACAGTACAGTAGTTGATCTGACAGGTCTTCGATTCGCAGGAAGTGAGGAATCCCTTCCCGCAAGTATTACTGTTTGTTCGGCAGACCTTAGTGGTGCAGTTCTGGAAGCAACCGGATCTGTGGCGGATCTGACAGGATACGTAACCTATACGACTTCTAATAAGAAGGTGCTGACAGTAGATTCCGTTAGCGGCGCACTTACCTATGCTGGTTTGGGCACAGCCAAGATTACAGCCAAGGCACCTAATGGTACCAAGAAAGAAGTTACCATTAAGGTAGTTCCTAAGGCATATGAACATTTGGGATTATACTTTGCAACTGCCGGGGATTATTCTGATGAATTGAATCGTTCACTGGATGGAACGGTTGAGAATGGCGGTTATCGCTTCTCAGTACGTGATTTCGTAGGAGAAGGTGCTCCCAGCGCATTGGAATCAGATACTGCTTATGCTGTTAAGCTGAAGAGCGGTGGTGTGATGAATGCTTCCGGTAAGGATACCTATACGGTTCTTCCTACAGCAAATGAGACGGTTATCGAATTGACGAATACAGTCAAGAATGAGAAGAAGACCTATACCATCACCAATTCGGATTATGCTCTGCGCACCGGAATCACCGTTAAGATTCCCGGTAAGATGGGACCTTTGGATTCAGGAGATGTGGTGGTTACCGGTATTACAGAGAATCCTGAGAACTATGCTGTGAAGTTAATCTGCAATCCTGTTGATATGCAGAAGAAATCCTATACAGAGTTTAAGAACTGTCTTACCTTTGAAGACGGTAAGGCGTTGGCAATCGGCCATGGAATTGCAAACTGTAAGGTTGTAGCTAGCGGCGGGGATAGCCTGTTCAATGTTCCTACAGGTAAGTATTCGGTATATCCTGTTGTTGTAGATACAAGCGGTAAAGTTGTATACCAGGGTGCTCCAACCAACATGGCTATTCTGGCAACCCCTAAGTCAGCATTTGCTATGAAGACTGCTGCAACCATTCAGGGTATGGCCGGTAAGGATGCGAAGTTGGCTGTAACGAAGTTTAGTAACTTTGGTACAGATGCGCTCACACTGACCTGGGCAAATGCCAATGATGCAGGCAAGGTTGTCAATATAAGCACTCTTATGGAAGCCCCTGCTTATAATCCTGCAACAAAGGAAATCACCATAACTGCCAAGCCCGGAATTGTGGACTATGCAGGAACAACCGTAAGGGCGTATATTGTTGCGCAGTTTAAGGATAAAGCAGGCTATATGCAGGCTGTAAATACCTTGGTTACCATTAAGGTTGTTCCGGCAAGTGTAGAGGTTGTCCTGTCAGACAGTGATTCTTATAACAGTGATAACGTAACCCTTACTGCGGTTAGCAGAAATAAGTACTACATGCAGAGCTATGTCTTCACGGTGACTCCCAAGAGAGGCTATGATTTAACTTCCGTGAAGTATTATGTGGGAAGCGATTCTTCCAATTTGAAGTCATTAACACCGGATGCCAGGGGACAGTATACGATTCCAGCAGAGGATATGGTTGATGACATTACGATTTGTGTAGTGACAGAGACGGCAGCACCGATTAATTTATCCATAACTATGAAGGATCAGTATGGTAATAATGTGGATGTTGCTAACCCGTCCACCAGCTGCTTATGGCCTTATTACTATATTAATGGGGCACAGGTCAATCTGATTGAAGATG
>JAZLHG010000412.1:0-3021 GCA_045616705.1 Lachnospiraceae bacterium
AATATTGGCCTTGCTCCAGTCAAAGGTCTGCTTATCAAATCTGAGTCCGCATTTAGACTGAATAATCAGGTCTTCCCTCTTAACATCGGTTAATTGAATGGCATTACCGAATCGGGTCTCGGCTTCACCATCTCCGTAACAGGTTGCGTGGTCAATGAAATTAATGCCCAAATCATAGGCGGTCTGAATCATTTCAGCAGCTTCCTTGTTGCTGAGTGCCGGCATACGCATACATCCCAGAATCATTCTGGAAGCATTTGCGGGGCCTTCCTTAATATTTATTGTCTGCATCATTTCTCCTTGTCTTATACCATCAGCTTGTAGATGGCTTCTACGTCCTTCTGCTCAAGTGTTACGAAGCCGCCAATCTTGCCACCTTCATTACCTTTACCGTAGCAGCAGGTGTATGCGAGCTTCTCAATATCTTCTTCCTTAGCGCCCAGTTCTTCGAAATTCTTGGGCATTCCGATTGAGATTAAGAAGTTGCGAAGGGCTTCAATACCTTCCTTCGCGGTTACTTCAGGATGCGCGAAGTCCATCTGACAACCCCATACTCTTACAGCAATCTGGGCAAAACGCATTACATCATGAGACATGTTGTAGGTAAATACAGCGGGCATTGTAACTGCAAGACCGGCGCCGTGTGCGCAGTCATACAGAGCGGATAACTCATCCTCAATCTGATGGCTGGTCCAGTCCTGAGAACGACCAACACCTACGATGTTGTTATGTGCAACCATGCCGGCCCACATAATGTTAGCTCTTGCTTCATAATCGGTTAAATTCTTCATTACCTTGGGCGCTTCTGCCTTCATGGTCAGAATTAACGCTTCAATTAAGCGATCGGTAACTTCTACATCTGTAGAATTGGTTAAATATCTCTCATATAAATGTGCAACGATATCGGTAATACCGCATGCAGTCTGATAAGCCGGAAGGGTCTCTGTAAGTTCCGGATTCAGAATAGAGAACTTCGGACGAATGGCATCTCCGGATGCACCTCTCTTGATCATACCGTCTTCATTGGTGATAACGGAATCAGGGGAACCTTCGGAACCTGCAGCAGCAATGGTTAAGATGGTGCCAACAGGAAGTGCTTCCTCAATTCTCTTACCCTGGTAGAAATCCCAGAAATCTCCGTCGTATACCACACCTGCAGCAATGGCCTTGGAGGAATCGATGGTGCTTCCGCCACCAACTGCCAGGATGAAGTCAACCCCTTCTTCCTTACACAGCTTAATACCTTCATATACCAGTCCGCTTCTGGGGTTGGGCATAACGCCACCCAGCTCCACATAGCTGATACCGGCCTTCTCAAGAGAAGCCTTGGCACGATCTAACAGTCCGGAACGAACAACGGAACCTCCACCGTAGTGGATCAGTACCTTGCTTCCGCCAAATCTCTTTACTAATTCTCCGCAATCAGCCTCACGATTCTTACCAAAAGCAAAAAAAGTGGGTGAATAAAAATTAAAGTTTTCCATTGTAAACCTCCCGTTTGGATTTATAATATGAGTATATCTTACAACTTGAAGTTGACTTTAACTCAAGTGTTTTTTGGAGGAATTATGACATATTCAATCAGTGATTTATCAGAGATGTTCAACTTGCCTGCATCCACCATTCGATACTATGAGAAAATAGGCTTACTGGAGAATGTGGAACATGTGAATCAGTATCGTAGACGCTACGATGAGACCCATGTAGACAGGCTGAATGCAATAGAATGCTTTAAGAAGGCAATGCTTCCCTTAGATGAGATTAAGACCTTCTTCGCTTACGAGCGGGATATGGTTGCTAACTCGGAGAAGATTCTTACCATGATGCAGAATCAGGAGAAGAAGACCCTGCAGGCCATGGAGGATATGGAGGCAGGACTGAAGCATCTGCAGAAGAAGGTTCGTTATTATACCCTTGTAAATGAAGCGGTGAAGGCCGGAACCAAGCTCCCTAGCTGGGATGAGGTATAGTTGTCCGGATATCCACATATCGACGCAATCGGCAAGTGATGAATGCACAATGCGAATTAGAACCGACAGGAAGAATAAAGGTGACTTAGATGAAGAATAGAACATTAAACAGAAACTTTTATAGAATCATAACCGCAGTGGCATTTCTTCTTCTGATGTCCGCAGTGCTGACAGGCTGTGGCAAGAAGAATAAGAAGGAGAATGTGGAGGAGCCTGCACCTAAGACTGAGACTACCCAGGAGACACCGCCTGCAGCGGAGCCGGAAGAGGAGCCCGCAGAAGAAACAGCACCTGTTAAGGCGGCTACAGTTCCCATCCATGTGTACGTGGAGAGCCAGGGCAGCCATGTAGACGGATCCGGAGATCAGTACGGTTTGGGATTTATGGAGAGAGATTACGTGGTACTGGATGAACAGTCCCAAGATAAGCTACCCAAGCTGGCAGCGGCCCTCAAGGATCTAAATGAGAAACGTCGCAGGGAATATCAGTCTGTCTTCACCAAATTCACCAAAGCTGCGTTAAGTTACGGTGAGAAGATGAAGGACAGTTGGGCCTATGATAGTGACCCTTTGGAAGACTACCATTATATAAAGGTATATCGCGCAGATACGGAAGTACTGTCCTATATGACGACCAAGACCAGTTTCTGGGGCGAACAGAGATATGAGAAATATGAAGGATGTACACTGGATGCACAGACCGGTGAAGAGGTTACGATTCAGGACTTAATTACCGACGAGGAAGCTTTTGAGCAGGCAATCTATAGTGAATTACAGAAGAAATACGGAAGAGATATCATACTTTTAACGAAGAACACACCGAAGCTGTATGATCCGGAACGTCTTCACTGGGTAATGTCCCCGGAGGGAATTGTGATTTTCTATACGAGTACGGAACTTCCCAGCAAAGCTAAGAATGATTTGTTCGTGCACGTTCCTTTTGCCGGCCATGAGCAGGCATTTCGGGGCAGTTATCAAAACGCTACGGAGGCTTATGCCATTCCCTTTGATCTGGAGAGCACTTTCTTAATGGACACGGATGGAAACGGAAG
>JAZLHG010000413.1:0-1358 GCA_045616705.1 Lachnospiraceae bacterium
TGTTAGGTCTTCCTTGTGAACAGTTCCGCGAGAAGTATAAGACCAAGGATTTCTGCATTTGGATGTTCTCTATGGAAGATAAAATTGCAATCGTAGATGACGTGTTTGGGAAGTTTAAGGATACATTCGGGTTCTATCCGGAATCAACAGGATCCTATTACATGGATGCGGAACTGACCAATTATATCAAGGAGAAGTATCCTTCTGTTAAATGTGCAGTTGCAACCTGTTGGGAGGAAGGTCCTAAGGCTTATCACACCTGCAACAACAGTTGGTATACACTGATGGATGGCGGCCCTTGGGCCCCTTGGATTCCGTCTAAACAGAACACCCATGCGCCGGCTGCAAATGAGGCAGAAGATAGCGGAATTGTTGCGATTCCTCATTTGTCAAGAGACCTGCTTGCCTGCTATGACGGTAACGGTTCTAATTTCGGAACCCATCCACAGAACGTGCTTCGTGGCATGATTTATGACAGTAAGACTTGGGAATTCCCTTATTTATATAACCTGATTGACCAATATCGTTATCTGGCCAAGTTCAATAATGGATATGCCTACAACATGATGTTTGTAGGTCCCGGCTGGATGAATAAAATGGGTCGCTGGGAAGCGCCTTACGAGTTGCTTCTGAAGTCCTATGAAGAGGGCTGTGCATATTATGGTTCGCTGAAGAAGGAAGGCAAACTGATTGATATGACCATGTCTGAGTTCGCAGATTACTATAGAGAGAAGAAGGGTGTGAATGAGGGCAACTATAATGAGCCTGAGTGTGCGCTTTGGAGAGATATTTTATACGGTTCTAAGAAGCAGTTATTCTGGTACTGCGACCCTTATATGCGTGCATGCGTCAATATGGATGAGGGTGGTGCGATTGTTGACTTACGTCCTTATGCAGCGAAGCTAAATTGGCCTGTTGGTATTGGAACACCCCATATTCAGGATGCATCTTATCCATTCCTGATTCAGGAGAAGTATCGCGCCGGTTACTTTACGCATTATGCGGGAGAAGGTACCGTTCGTTCTGCTAAGATTTGCCATAACGGTGAAGAAGTTGATTTGTGTCTCTGCAGAACCAAAGCACATTTCTCGGAGGAGATGGGGGCAGAAGGCAAAAACAGAATTTTAACACTGGATCCTGTAGATATTGAATTCTCTGATTGTACTGTTAAGATTCAGACAGTGATTACATTTACCGAGGGCAGCAGTAACATCAGAATCGATCGTGATATTTTGGAGATCTCAGACCCTGATGCCAAGGTTACCATTAATGAATATATGGTTGGATGTTATGGTACCACAGAGTATTCCGAAGATATGTCTTCTCTTACATTAAGACTTGAGGGAAGTGAGGAAACT
>JAZLHG010000414.1:0-2643 GCA_045616705.1 Lachnospiraceae bacterium
AGGATAGGTTGAATCTGTTTAATTATTTGGTGGCCGGTGATAAATCGCTTCCGGAACTAATGGAAATGGCACAGAAGCTAAATATTGATTTAACTGCGATGTGCTATAACATTATCTTATTGAATATTCAGTCAACCAATCACTTACAGGGAGAGTATTCCGGTACCAGTGTTGAAATAGAAGAGAGACTGCGTCAGATTGATTTTGATAATTCTATTGTTCTCTTTGATCGAAATTTGGAAGGTAAGGCATTACTCTTTAAAGCTGACTCGGAAGATGATCTTGTTAAGGTTCAGAACTATTTTGTGGAACAGTTTGAGAAGATTATGCAGGAGTATCCCCACATGAATTACTTTGGTGGTATCGGTACTTCTGTAAATCGATTAAGACAGTTGCCGGAATGTTTCGAATCTGCAAATCATGCATTTGCCCATAGATATTTTGTGAATGAGAACAAATTCATGGATAATTCGATTCAGACTGTGAATGGGATTTCTCAGGATGAGTTTGATATTACAACAGTGGATCCCAGACAGTTTGATCGGAACCGTATTCGTAACTTCCTGAAGCTCGGAAGCAGAGACGAGGTAAGTTTCTTTGTGGATGAGTTTTTTAAGGATGCGGGTGAGAAGAGCATGGAATCACTCATGTTTAGACAGTATATTGCCATGGACTGTTATTTTGGCGTAGCCGCATTCCTTGAAGAGTATGACTATGACAGAACAGCGGTTCATGCACCGGATATTCAGGGAGATACACTGAAGTCGGCAGGTCATACGCAGGATTATATTTCTGACATTATTGGTATTGCTATTGATTGCAGAGACAAAAAGGCAAGCAGTCGATATGGTGAGGTGGTCGATGAGGTGATTGATTATATTGAGGAACACTATTCAGAGGATGAACTGTCTCTTAATTCCCTTGCCAGTCACGTGAATGTCTCTCCTAATCATTTGAGTATGATATTCTCTCAGCAGACCGGGCAGACTTTTATTAAGTATCTGACTGATTTCAGAATGAATAAGGCGAAAGAACTGTTGAAATGCAGTGGTAAGCGTGGTAGTGAGATTGCCCTTGAGGTAGGTTATAAGGATCCACATTATTTCTCTTATATATTTAAGAAGACACAGGGTATGACGCCTACGCAATATCGTGGCGGAAAGGGCTCGGAGGATGACGAATGAGTAGAATATCCAAGATTAAGGATGCGATACAGAACTCAACACTGGCTACCAAGATTCGTTATTCTTATGTATCCATGATGGTACCCATGCTGTTCTTTATTGGAATGTGTTTCTTCTTTATTTGGGATAGCAATAACCAGTATGGTGAGATGATTAATTCCGCGGTAGTTGCCAGTGAATTCAGTCTGGACTTTAAGAAGGATTTCGACTATGAGACTTACCTTCTGATTATCGGTAATAAATCTGTAGAAGAATCCGGACTTGACGACCTTCTTGCGGATGCGAACCGTGTCGTATCAGGTTTGTTATCCCTTGATGGATCAAGGGAAAATACAACGCGTTTGCGCAGTGCTCAGAAATATCTGAAGAATCTGGAGACGTATATCGACCGTATCAAGGAGAATCTTCAGGAAGGTAATAAATACGAAGATAATATTCAGATTTGGGAGAATGACGTTCAAATTGTAACATCGCTGCTTCGTGAGACAATCTTTCAATATATTTATTATGAAATAAAAGGCATTGAAGTGGCTCGTTCGGAATATCAGCAGTTCTACGTCGGAATGATTCGTGTAATTCTAATTGCGCTCGGACTGATTATCATAGTTCTTACATTTATGTCCTATTACATTCCTCAGTCTATCAGTAAGCCTATTACCAGGCTCAGTGAGGTTACCGATCTGGTGGCCAAGGGTGATTTGAGCGTTCGTTCCGATATTGTGGATGGCGGAGAAGTTGCGGTTCTGTCGGATTCCTTAAATAAAATGATTGATAAGATTAACGAACTGCTTGAGCAGGTTACGCAGGAGCAGGTTAGTCTTCGAAAGGCAGAATTGGAATTGTTGCAGTCACAGATCAACCCGCACTTTCTGTATAACACGCTGGATACTATTGTGTGGCTTGCGGAGGGAAGCGATCAGGCCAAGGTCGTGAGTATGGTTGAGAATTTATCTGAGTTTTTCAGAACGTCGCTGAATCAGGGTAAAGATATTATTACCATTAAAGAAGAAGTTCAGCACGTCAGAAGTTATCTGGAGATTCAGCAGGTCAGATACCAGGATATTATGGAATATGAGATTGATATTCCGGAAGAACTGTACAAGTATCATATTCCGAAGATTACCGTTCAGCCCCTGGTTGAAAATGCGTTATACCATGGAATTAAAAATAAACGTAGAAGGGGTAAGATTCAGGTAAAAGGACGAGAAGAGGAGAACTGTTTCATTCTTACGGTGGAAGATAACGGCATCGGAATGACGGAAGAGAGGCTTCGTGAGGTAATGGAACGTATTTATAATCCTGCATCCAATAGTGAGGAAGCTTTCGGTTTATACAATGTAAATGAACGTATTAGGCTGAAATTCGGTGAAGAATATGGTATTTCCTTTAATAGTATCTACGGAGAGGGCACAATTTGTGATATCAAATTACCCAAAGAATAACAAGATATATGAGCAAG
>JAZLHG010000415.1:0-2705 GCA_045616705.1 Lachnospiraceae bacterium
TCGAATTCCTACGTTCACTGATATTCTGTTTGTTTTGTTCTAAATTATCCATAATATTTATTATAGCAAAAATGAAATGATACGCAATAAAATATCACCTCGCATACACGAGGTGATACTAATAATTACATTTTATTCAACAAATTCCGCCTTGATATATGCATCCTGTCCATCATACTTAATCTTAACCCAACCTTCAGACAGTTCTACAAAATCGAAAGTCTCACCACGGTATGCCACTGCAACCTTGTTACCGGACTCACTGGCAGTCTCTCTGATATTAACATTCTCTTTAACCGTAACCTTACCGCTGGCACCGATTGTATTCTCTTCTACAACTTCCTGTACAACCTCTTCCAAATAATCGGACTTAATATACGCATCAGCACCGTTATAATCAATTCGGCTCCATCCGTTATCCATCACTTCGTAACGAGTAAATTCCATTCCGGCACTGGCCTTGCCAAGAGAATCTGCCTCTTGAGAAGCTGAAGCACGAATATTAACTAATTCTGTTACACGAACTGTGGTAGCCGCAGCTGCTTCTGCCGCTGCCTTAGCAGCCGCTTCTTCCTGAGCCTGTGCCTCGGCATCTGCCTGTTGCTGAGCCGCGAGTGCTTCCTTAACTTCCTGATTAATCTGTGATTTAACTGTGGGCATCAGCGCTGCAAGAGCATTATCTTTCTCAATTACAGCATTATACTTCACTTCCACATCACTGTACAAATCCTCTACATCCGACTGCACCGCAATCGCCTGGAAGTATAATTTCTCATCTTCATTAGGCTCTGATTTGTTAACGTATAACTGACCAACATCATTGGTACATACATAAATTGATGCAACCGCAGGAACCAGCGTCTCAATGCCTGTAAACTTCATGTTATAGCGTACAAAAGCAAAATAGGAATGTTCCTGGGGACCTGCCTTCGTAAACACATTGTAGTCAGAGAATCCATCATAGTATTTCGATTGCACCTGAATTCTCATTCGTTCTTCATCAGACAGAGAACTACTAAGAGACGCAACCGTATCCGCATCACCTGTGGCAACTGCGTTAAAATAAGATGAAAGAAGTGTATTCACTTCTGGATATTCATTCTCCTTAAGTTTATCCTTAGGAACCGGAATCGATCCCTGCTCCGGAGCCTCGATTGCAACTCCCAAATCGGAATCAGATCCTTTTGACCCCTTTTTGATTACAAAGATTAGTACAACAACTAATGCAACAAATAAAACACCAATAATAATATACTTTATATTCTTACCAAAGAAGTTCTTCATCAATAAATCCTCTCATACGGAAACTATCAGGTTATATTGTGAAAATGGACTGCACCCGAGAGGATTCGAACCCCCGACACGCGGCACCGGAAACCGCTGCTCTATCCCCTGAGCTACGAGTGCATGCGTTGTCCTTATCGGTAGATACCAATATTTTCACACCTAGATATATTAACATAAGAAAGCAAATAATTCAATTGTTATTGAAGCATAGAATATCCGATTCCACGCTGATAATAGTATGCGCGATCTGATAAATAGTCTTGATCCTCAACCGAGGTTTTATTCACCTCGGTAACCATTTCAGACATTTTACTTAAATTAGAATCACTCTCTGCGGGAACCACAATTATCTCATGAATACTACTGGGTAAAACAAAGAAATCGGACTGAATCTGTTCCGCAATTTTCTCCATGATATCCGAAACAGCCATAAGTGCAGCGCCAAAATTCCACTTCTTAGGCGCTAGCACATACATAAATTCATTACCGTCTTCATCCAAAGCTTTTTGTTCTATCATTCGACTTAGTAATTCTGACATTGGAACGAACTCATAGTCAAAATTCTCACGCATGTTACTCATCGCATCATTGATTACCCGATCTGCACCTACTCCCCATATTCTTAAAAAATCATTTTTCACAAGCGCCGAAGCCGTGCCAAAAGGGCCTTCTTCTATAAAAAAATACGGTACTAGGGCCAAATCCATAAATTCTTTGTAGGGTACTTCTTTCAGAAGTTCATCATTCTTTTCACGATTAATCGCCTTCAAAAATATTCTATTTCGTACAGAGTCATAAAGATCTAAAAAACTCAAATCAATCTGTTCCTTTAATCTGTACCGATTATATGTATCGTATACTTCATCAGATATCTGATCGATAGACTTACCCTTCGTATAGTCCTCATAATACTCTTCCAGATAAATGGTCGGAACTGCATTCTCATCCTGTATAAGCATGGTAAGCCCCATACGATTTACTCCGTTATTTTTCTTAATGTTCTGAATTCTGACAACACTTTTCTCCACTTTTTCCTCAAGTGCATGAATTAATTCTTCTTGAAATTTCTGATACAAATTATCCTCCTTAATTGGCTTAAAAAGAGAATAATGCAGAAAAAAAGACTCCCCAATCGGAGAGTCTTATAATCACAAAATATAAAATGATGTATCTTATACACGAGAAAGATATTCACCTGTTCTGGTATCAATCTTAATCTTGTTACCCTGTTCAACAAACAGAGGTACATATACAAGCGCACCTGTCTCAACAGTAGCGGGCTTAGTAGCACCTGTTGCTGTATCACCCTTGAAACCGGGCTCTGTCTCAGTAATCTCAAGTTCTACAAACAGAGGAGGCTCAACGGCGAATACACTACCGTTAAAGGAACAAACCTTAACCATCTCGTTCTCCTTAAC
>JAZLHG010000416.1:0-5961 GCA_045616705.1 Lachnospiraceae bacterium
GGAATCAGCTTCGGAGATTAATTTAGACAGAGGTTAATATGTCCTATACGGCATTATATAGAAAGTGGCGTCCCACGACTTTTGAAGAAGTGAAGGGACAGGGCCACATCGTTACAACACTGAAGAATCAGATCGTATCTGACCGTGTGGGTCATGCGTATCTGTTCTGTGGCACCAGAGGAACCGGTAAAACCACAATCGCCAAGATTTTCGCGAAAGCGGTGAACTGTGAACATCCGGTGGATGGAAGCCCCTGTGGGGAGTGCCCGACCTGTAAGGCCATTGCAGCCGGCGCATCCATGAATGTGATTGAAATCGATGCAGCAAGTAACAATGGTGTTGATAACATCCGAGAAATTAAGGAAGAAGTTACTTATTCTCCCGCAGAAGGTAAATACAAAGTATATATCATCGATGAGGTTCATATGTTATCTTCGGGTGCTTTTAATGCGCTGCTGAAGACACTGGAAGAGCCCCCATCCTATGTTATTTTTATACTGGCAACCACGGAAGTTCATAAGATTCCGGTAACCATTCTCTCCAGATGTCAGAGATATGATTTCAAGAGAATTTCGGTAGATACCATAACGGAGCGATTAAATGAGGTTATGGCGGCAGACGGAATTCAGGCCGAGGAGAAGGCAGTGCGCTATATTGCTAAGCAGGCAGACGGTGCAATGCGAGATGCATTAAGCCTCTTAGATCAGTGTGCGGCATTTTACTTTGACGGAACGTTGACCCTGGATCAGGTACTGGATGTACTGGGTGCTGTGGATACCAAGGTGTTCTCGGAATTTCTTCGTAATCTGATGGCAAGAAATATTCCGGAGACACTGGATACCATTGAGAATATTGTTCTGCAGGGTCGTGACCTGAAGCAGTTTGTAACGGATTTCACCTGGTATCTGCGTAATCTGTTATTGCTTCGCTCTACAGATGGTGTGGAGGAGCGACTGGATCTGTCCACAGAGAGTCAGTTGGCACTGAAGGAAGAAGCGGAGATGATTAATGCAGAGACGTTAATGCGTTATATCCGTATTTTCTCAGAGCTGTCAGACAGTATCCGATATGCCAGCCAGAAGCGCGTATTAATGGAGCTGGCAGTCATTCGAATCTGCAAGCCCAGTATGGAGACGGATATCACCTCACTTCTTGAGCGTATTCGTGTGCTGGAAGAGAAACTGGAGTCCGGATATGTTGCAGGTCCTGCAGCAGCAGACCGGGAAGATGATGAAGAGGATGATAATACACCCCTTCCCGATGCCGGAGAGTTAGTGAAGGCTCTTGATGAGGACATCAAGAAAATCGCAACCAACTGGCCGGCCATTATGGAGAAGATTCCCAGTGGTGCCAGTGCATTCATGAAGACCGCCAAGCTTACCGTGAAGGAAGATAAGCTGATGATTGTTACGGTGGACAAGATGACGGCGGAATATCTGAACAGGGATTTGACCCGTTCCCAGATCTCCAAGACGTTAAACAGGGCTATCGGCAAGGATGTGGATTTCATCATTACCGGACTGGAAGAGGGCCAGAATTTCAAGAAGCAGTACGTGGATCTTAGTCAGGTCATCAAGATGGAGATTGAGACAGAGGACTAGGAGTTAGAACCAATATTCATAACGGATTTGTTTATGAATTGTTATACAGGAGGAAGCAACATGGCAAAAAGAGGAGGATTTCCCGGAGGAATGGGAATGCCCGGCAACATGAATAATCTGATGAAGCAGGCACAGAGAATGCAGCGTCAGATGGAAGAGAGTCAGAAGGAGATGGAGAGCAAGGAATTCACAGCAGCTGCAGGTGGCGGTGCTGTTGAAGTAACTGTATCCGGTAAGCGTGAAGTGACTAAGGTACACTTAGATCCCGAAGCGGTTGATCCTGATGATGTTGAGATGTTAGAAGATTTAATCATGGCAGCAACCAACGAAGCACTTCGTAAAGTAGATGAAGAGTCACAGAATGCCATGAGCAAATATACCGGTGGAATGGGGCTGCCCTTTTAATGGATTTATATAGTGGACACATTAATAAATTAATTGCAGAATTATCGGTACTTCCGGGAATCGGTAACAAATCCGCCCAGAGACTTGCATTTCATATTATCAATATGCCGCAGGAAGGCGTTGAGAGACTGGCGGATGCCATGGTTACCGCAAGAGCCAACATTCGTTATTGTAAGCATTGCTATACGCTGACGGATTCGGAGGTTTGCCCGGTTTGTGCAGATTCTTCCCGCAACCGCAAGATTATTATGGTTGTGGAGAATACGAGAGATTTGACGGCATATGAGAAGACCCACCATTTTGACGGAGTCTATCATGTTCTGCACGGTGCCATCAATCCGTCTCTGGGAATTGGCCCCAATGAGATTAGGCTGAAGGAACTGCTGCAGCGTCTGCAGCACGATGTGGATGAGGTGATCATTGCTACCAACTCCAGTATCGAGGGCGAGACAACGGCCATGTATATCAGCAAGTTAATCAAACCTACGGGAATTAAAGTAACAAGAATTGCAAGTGGTGTTCCGGTTGGCGGGGAACTGGAATATATTGATGAAGTAACACTGTCCCGTGCACTTGAAGCAAGAATCGAATTATAATTCAGGAGGATTACAAATGAGCGTAACAGTATCAGAATTTGGTAAAATGGCAGATGGCAGAGTAATTAGTCTCTATACCATCGAGAATAACGGAGTGAAGGCATGTGTAACCGATTTCGGTGCAATCCTGGTATCTCTGTTCGTTCCCAATGCAAAGGGTGAAGTGGATGATATCGTAATGGGATTTGACAAAGGTGAGGATTATTTCCATAACGGAAGTTTCTTCGGTGCAACAATCGGAAGAAATGCAAACCGTATTGCAAATGCCAGCTTCGCAATTGATGGTGTTACCTATCCTCTGGCTGTTAATGATAATTCCAATAACTTACATACCGATTTCGAAAAGGGCTTCCATATGCAGTTATTTGATGCTGAGGTAAGTGAGAATGCGGTGAAGTTCAGTTATCATTCTCCTGATATGGAGACCGGCTTCCCCGGTAATCTGGATGTATCCATTACCTATTCTTTATCAGCAGAGCATGAGCTGAAGTTACATTACGAAGGCGTATGCGATAAGAAGAGCACACTGAATATGACCAATCATTCCTACTTCAATCTGTACGGACATGATCATGGTGATATTTCCGATACAACTCTTTGGTTACTGGCTTCTCAGTTCACACCCATCGTTCCCGGTGCAATTCCTACCGGCGAAATCACTCCTGTAGCAGGAACTGCTCTTGATTTCACCACTGCTAAGGCAATCGGCGATGAGATCGATGTTGATTGGGATCAGTTAACCATGGTTCAGGGTTATGATCATAACCTGGTACTGGATCAGTACGATGGAGCCTGCCGTAAGGTTGCAGAAGCGAAGGCAGCAGGCAGAACCATGACCGTTTATACAGATCTTCCCGGTATCCAGTTCTACGCAGGTAACTGCATTTCTCCTTGTACAGGTAAGAATGGTGCTTCCTATGGTAAGAGAGGCGCTTTCTGTCTGGAGACCCAGTATTTCCCGAACAGCGTAAACGATACAAATTTCGTACAGCCGATTTTTGAAGCCGGAGAGAAATACGATACAGTAACAATTTATCAGTTTAGTTGGGAGTAAGAATGTCTAAAGATTCGGATAAAAACGAAAAAGAGACCGCATCCAAAAAGCGTAAACGAGATCAGTTTGTACTGACCATTGTAGGAATCATTATTTATTCCGTTCTTCTCATTGGTGTTGTTGCCGGAACCTATCTTGGCGTGAAGACCTTCTATAAGAATCACATGGACAAGGTTGCGGAAGCGGTTCAGGCAGTTGAGGATGAGGAAGAGGCCAAGCGTAAAGCGGAAATGGAAGCTGCAGCGAAGGCTGCGGAAGAAGAAGCCGCTGCGAAAGCCGCTGAAGAAGAGGCTGCCGCTCAGGAACAGGCAGCACAGGAGGCGGAAGAACCGGAAGAGAAGATTTTAGATGTGGAAGAAGTCTTAAACAGGGAGACCTGGGAGATTGATTATTCTCAGGAAGTGGCAACGCCCGCTAAAAGAGATGCTTCTTACACTTGGAAAGATGCTGTATTCTCAAGAATTGAGAATGTGTACAGTCCCGATCAGGCCCCGGTGAATACTTACAATTTAAGTCGCAAACTGGCAGTAACGGATGTTGATAAACGACTGGAATTCCTGATTTATTCCAATCCGGAGACCGATCAGGTTGAGAAGATTACCACGAAGGAATATTGCGGAGATGATATTGAGATCATCAGTTATTATTACGTAAATGGTAATATTAACTATGTATCACAGTATCGACAGCCTGTTGAATTGCCGGTAAATCTGTCCACAACAGAGATCACGTCCCGTTATTATTTCGACCACGATACGATGCTGAAATATTTATACTGTGAGAATAACAAGGCCACCGAGTATTCGGCAGCCGAAATCGATCAGTATAGCGAGGGCACTGTTCAGCAGTATGACTACATGGAAGCAACGCTTCTCAATCGCGCTTATATCAACTACAATGTAGTTCGCCTTCTTCCTGAAGTAGTTACAATGGAGGGATATGTTCTGGATGAATTCAATACCGGAATGGATGGTGCCGAGATTGTAGTCAAGGACGAGAAGGGCAATGTTTCGGTAGAGACAGCAACCAATCCGGACGGTTATTATTCTTTTGAACTGAATGCGGATGACAGTTTACGATACGCCATGACAGTGAAGAAGAATTCCTTAGACGAAGTTACGGTTTACAACCTGACTGCGAAAAAGGGTGAACTTCATAACTGTATAGAACCCATCTATCTGGCATATTCCGAGACCGGTGCAATCTATAATCAGCAGATTATGGTTCGTGATGCAGCCAATGCCAATAACGGTTTGGCTGAAGCCGGTATTAAGATTCGTGTTGGTGTGAACAATTATGATGGTGATGTCATTGCAGCCGGTGAGTTAGATTCTTCCGGTGCAATCATTGCTCCTATGAAGGCCGGTATGTATACTGCCGAGATTCAGAAGGGCGGATATGAGACCTGTTACTTTACCATTGTTGTGAAGTCCGATCACCAGGCGGTTGTAGGATATGCAGTAGGTGATGTCGGTGATAACGAAGTTGTAACGGTTCTGTCCTGGGATACTACATTGGATTTGGATCTTAGAATGTTCTCATCGGGAGGCGTTCGTAAGGAGAAATCCGGTATCGACAGTGTTGGTGCTACAATTGCTGAGATGAACAGAACAACACATCTGGATGCTGATTCCTTTATGTGCTATATCTCAGACTACAGCGACAGTACGGCAGGAGATCCTTACTCTTACAATATGTCTATGGCGAATGCTTATGTATCGGTATATTCATCAGATGGATTGCAGGCAATGTTCCATGTTCCTGTGGGACACATGGGTGTTGTGTGGAAGCCGTTTGAGATCAGAAATGCCAAGATACTTGCAGTAAATGAATATTATTTTCCGAAGGAATCTGCGGGATTCTGGGTGGAAAAGAAATAAGGAGTATAATATGAAGAAGATTGTTAAGATGGTAGTAGCAATGGTAATGGCAGCTGCAGTGTTTATGGCTGTTCCCGCTGATGTTCGTGCCGATGAAGCAGCGGATGCACAGTTAATTGCACAGCTCCAGGCCCAGCAGCAGTTGGCTCTGCTCATGCAGACTCCTGAATATCAGGCAGCACTTGCACAGCTTCAAGCGCAGCAGCAGGCGGCGCTGGCACAGCTTCAGGTGCAGCAGCAGGCGGCTCTGGAAGCCCAGTACCAGGCAGCGTTAGGTGTATGGAACAATGCACAGTATCTTCGTAATGCAGCAGTGAATCAGACTTACATCCTGAATGCTATGATGTATATGAAGAATGCCCAGTACGCAGGAATGATTCAGAGACAGAATCTGGATTATCAAGACTTCTTATATGAAGATCTTG
>JAZLHG010000417.1:0-5133 GCA_045616705.1 Lachnospiraceae bacterium
CCGACAGCAGGAAGCCAAACAGGGGATTCATGAAGCCGAACACCGCTACTCTGGACACCGAATTGTAGGTAAGAAGCAGGCTCCAGAGGGAGTACGCCACTGCGCTGACAAGTGCAAGATAGAGTAACATTATTACGCCGCCGGCACTGAATTCATGTAATCGTCCGCCCATGAGAAGACCTGCTATGGTCATTACAATTCCACCGAATACGAACTGGTAGCCGCTTAGCATTACGGTATTCTCTTCCTTCGAATACAATTTCAGAATCACCGATGAGAATGCATAGGATACCGTTGACAGGAAAATAAATCCCTCACCTGTTAAGGTCATGCTGAGATCCATGCTCTGCCCCGAAATATTTACAAGAAGTACACCTGCGAACCCAACCACGCAGCCCATTATTTTCCGAAGGGTGAGCCTCTCCATTCGGAACATAAGACTCGATACGATAATGGCTACGAATACGTTCATGCCTTCTATAATAGATGCCTTGGTTCCGTCCGTGTGGGCCAGTCCCACATAGAAAAACAGATATTGGATAATGGTCTGAAACAGGGACAGCAGAATGACCTTGGAGATTGCACTTCTTCTCGGATAGAGAAATTTCTTGCCGGAAAGAGATCCTAAAAGGATGGCAAGAATTCCTGCCAGGGTAAATCTTAATCCTGCATACAGAATTTGAGCAGCAGTATCGGATGCATCAATCTGCATCATTTTATATCCTAATTTAATACAGGGAAAAGCACTGCCCCATAGCGCACAGCAGATTAGTGCACCGGCCCATACTACAATTGTTTTGGTCATGAATTCTTTATTAAAATGCATCTTATATTCATCCTTACCGGTAGCGGTTCATTCACGCTAACCTTCTCTATTATGACCCCTTTTTCCATACATTTCAAACAGAATGCGCATAACTTCCATTATTCCCCCTAATTCCCTTGACAAGCCCCATAAACTGTAGTAATTTTTATACTGTAAAGCAGTAAAGTGCTTGGGTTTAAGGGTGCGACGGATGGAATCGATGTACACTCTTTTTTTGTGACAATTTTGCAGTTCCATAATAATAAGGTATATTCAGATACGTCAGGAGGAATTATAATGATAGTAGGTGTTGTCGGACTGGGATTAATCGGCGGTTCTTTTGCGAAGGCTTACAGCAAGGCAGGCCACACTGTATATGCATATGATACAGATGCTTCCACATTAAGTCTGGCCATTACCGATAAGGTAGTCAAGGCAGAATTAACAGATTCACTTCTGCCGGAATGTGATCTGATTCTGATTTGTACCTATCCGGAAGCTGCCTGCACTTATATGGATGCCAAGGGGGCCTTATTCGGTAGCAAGCCTGTTGTAATGGACTGCTGCGGAACCAAGGGCAACATCGTTGACAAAGGCATGAGCCTGGCTGAGAAATATGACTTCACTTATGTCGGTGGTCATCCCATGGCAGGAACCCATTTCTCCGGTTTCCAGTATTCCAGAGATAATTTGTATGTTGGTGCACCCATGGTAATTGTACCACCCAAATACGATGATGAAGCGTTCTTAGATCATGTGAAGAAGCTGCTTGATCCAGCCGGTTTCGGAACCTATACCGTAACCACAGCAGAGACCCATGACAAAATTATTGCTTTCTCATCTCAGCTTGCACATGTAGTATCCAATGCTTATATTAAGAGCCCCACATCCCGTCTTCATGCCGGATTCTCAGCAGGAAGCTATAAGGACTTAACCCGTGTTGCATGGTTAAATCCTGAGATGTGGACCCAGTTGTTTTTCGACAATAAGGACTGTTTGGTATATGAAATTGATACCATCATTAACAGTCTTACAGAATATCGAGATGCCCTGCTGCATGACGACAGGGATGAAATGAAGAGACTTCTTAGAGAAGGTAAAGAAATCAAAGAGGAGGTTGACGGCCAATGAGAACAGTAACCGTACATACCGGACATCCCTACGATGTACGTATCGGACATGGATTAATGAACAGTTTGGGAACCATGGTATCCGAGAACACCAAATCCCGTAAGATTATGGTGGTGTCAGATGATAACGTATTCCCTTTATATGGTGAACTTACGGTATCCCAGCTTGAACAGGCAGGATTTACCGTTTATACTTTTGTATTCCCCCACGGAGAACAGAGCAAGAATCTGACCGTATTCGGGGACCTGCTTCAGTTAATGTGTGACTGCAAGTTGTCCCGTAAGGATACCGTACTGGCCCTCGGTGGCGGTGTGGTAGGTGACCTTACCGGATTTGCAGCAGCGACTTATCAGAGAGGTATGAACTTCATTCAGGTTCCCACCACGCTTCTTGCAGCGGTAGATTCTTCCGTAGGTGGCAAGACCGCTGTCGATCTGCCTAACGGCAAAAATCAAGTTGGATGCTTCTATCAGCCTACTCTTGTTGTCTGCGATCCTGACCTTCTAAAGACACTTCCCGAAGAAGAATATCAGAACGGCTGTGCAGAGATTATTAAATATACCATGATTAATGATGCGGACATGTTCACGCAGATTCTTGACAAGCCTGTTTGTGAGCAGTACGAAGAAATCATCGAGAAGTGCGTAGCCATTAAGAGAGATTATGTAGAAGAAGACGAATTCGATAATGGTCTTCGCATGATGCTAAATTTCGGTCACACCATCGGTCACGGTGTAGAGGCTGCAAGTTCCTATGAGATTCCTCACGGTCGTGCCGTTGCCATTGGTATGGCTTTGGTATCCAAAGCAACTTCTCAGATGGGACTCTGTGATTCGTCTGTTTATACCGCAGTTTGTGAGCTGATTCAGAAGTACGGTTTACCCATTTCAACAGAATATTCTGCCGATGAACTGTACGCTGCAGCGCTTGTAGATAAGAAGAATACTGCAGACAGCATGCGTCTGATTATTCCTGAAGTAATCGGCAAATGCAACATTCATCCCATTAGCAAATCCGAATTCTTAGACTGGCTCAGAGCCGGAGGTGTGGAATGATCCAGACCGTCTCTTATGGCCCCAGAACCGGACAGGTTACCATTCCGGCATCCAAATCCGCTGCCCACAGGCTCCTGATTTGTGCCGCACTTTCCAAGGAACCGGTAACCCTAATGTTAGATGGTATGTCCAAGGATATTGACGCTACCATGAAATGTTTATCCGGTCTCGGCGCAAGCTTTAACCGACAGGATGAACAGATTGATATAGAAGGAATTTGTCTGAACCGGACCACTGCAGGTTCGGATTCTCAGTATGCGGATTTATACTGTGGCGAAAGCGGATCTACGCTCCGTTTTCTCCTTCCTCTTTGCGGAGCTCTGGGCGCCAGCGTAGTCTTTCATATGGAAGGTCTTCTGAGCAAACGTCCCATGGACGCCCTTACAAATGAGCTTACCGCTCATGGCATGACCATCCGACAGGAAGATACCCTGCTATATGCCAGCGGCCAGTTATTGCCCGGCCAATACACCATTCCCGGCAATATTTCTTCTCAGTATATTTCCGGTCTGCTGTTTGCCCTTCCGCTTCTTGAAGGTCACAGTACCCTAGCCGTTACCGGCACTATTGAATCCGAGTCCTATATTAACATGACCGAGAATGCCATCAGACGTGCAGGCATTCAGTACAATAGATCCTCTCAAGTTGGAGATGCATCTCTCCTCTATGAGATTCCGGGTAGCCAGAATTATCATCTTCCCTCACCCTTAAATGTGGAGCGAGATTGGTCAAATGCAGCGTTTTTCCTCTGTATGGGTGCACTCTCCAAGAAAGGAATTACCCTTCTCAATATGGATATTCACTCCGGCCAGGGAGATATGTCCATTCTGAAAATATTAGAGGATTTCGGCGCATCTATTACCATCACCGAAGACAGCATTACCGTATCAGCCAATAAGCTGATCGGACATACCATTGATGTTGCAGATACACCGGACCTTGTTCCTACGATTTGTGCCCTGGCGGCAAATGCCCAGGGTGATACCAGAATCATTCATGCGGAACGACTTCGATTTAAAGAGTCTGACCGTATTGTTTCTACCGCAAATATGATTCGCGCTTTAGGTGGCCTTGCACAGGAGACCGAAGACGGTCTTCTGATTACCGGTCAGCCTTCCTTAACAGGCGGAACCATCAATCCGGAGAACGATCACCGAATTGCTATGGCTGCGGCAGTCGCTGCAGGAGCCTGCACAGGTGATGTAGTTATTCCCGGGGCAGAATGTTCTCAGAAATCCTATCCAAGATTCTGGGACGATCTAAATCAATTGGAGGTACTATCATGAGCAGTCAGTATGGCGAGAATTTCAAATTAACCATCTGGGGACAGTCCCATTCTCCCGCAATCGGTGTCACACTGGAAGGGATTCCTGCCGGTGAAGTCATCGACATGGAGGAACTGGGAAGGTTTCTTGCACGAAGAGCTCCCGGACAGAATGCATTCTCTACTCCCCGTAAGGAAGCAGATCTTCCGGAATTCTTAAGCGGTGTTGTGGACAACACCACCTGCGGAGCCCCTCTTACGGCTATGATTCGCAATACCAATACCCGTTCCGGTGACTACGATGCTTTTCGTTACGTTCCCCGTCCCGGACACGCAGACTACACTGCAGAAATGAAATATAAAGGCTTTCAGGACAGAGCCGGCGGCGGACACTTCTCCGGTCGATTAACCGCTCCTCTCTGTATTGCCGGCGGAATCTGCTTACAGCTGCTTCGTAAGGAAGGTATTGAGGTAATTTCCCGTATTTCTTCTATTGGCGGCATTCAGGATGAAGGTGAACTGACAGAATCTATCAGCAATAAACCTTTCCCTACAGTAAGCGATGCGCAGGGTCAGAAAATGGCCGACTTTATTCTTGCACAGAAGGAAAAAGGTGACTCTGTAGGCGGCAGTATCCAGTGTATCGTAAAAGGACTACCTACCGGACTGGGCGATCCCATGTTTGGCGGCATGGAGAACCGCATTGCACAGATTATTTTCGGTATTCCCGCAATTAAAGGTCTGGAGTTTGGTGCAGGCTTCGCCGTAGCGGATATGCTTGGCAGCGAGAATAACGATTCTTATACCGTTACAGACGGACAGATTACTACAGCAACCAACAATAGCGGTGGAATTCTTGGCGGCATCACAAACGGAAT
>JAZLHG010000418.1:0-8158 GCA_045616705.1 Lachnospiraceae bacterium
CTCCATACCTTTATTATACCAGAAAATGCAGTATTTATAGGCTTTGAGGGCATTTATACATAGAAAAATCCACGGCACAAGCCGTGGACTTTGTCTACAGTCTGAGGCCGCTTCATTAGAAGCGGCCTTTTGTGTGTTATATAACAAAATGTTCTTATTCAGAAAACGGAATGACATCCTTCGTAAATGGGAGAATGGAATTCGGTAACCGAATTATACAAACATCAGCTTGGTCAGTGCATCTTCGGCAATGATGGCATCACCGTGTTCCATAAAGTATGCTTCCATTGCTACGGTATACTTCTCGGCGCTGCCATATTCACTTGCGATGTTGCAGGTTCTGTTGAAGTCCTCGGTAGTGTGATTGCCCTTGTGAAGAACCAGCACCACACGCCCGGTACTTGTATTACGATATAAACTGCTGCGACCAAAGAAGAAGGAATCCAAAATGTGAGCGACTCTTGCAACGGATTCAATACTGTCAAAAGAGAAGGCTCTGGTTACGTCGGTATTCTGCTCAGTCTTGTTGACTTCGGTTCTTCTGTCTGATTCCTGGGAAGCTGTGTTCTTATCAGTGGAATCATCAGGACGCAATTTCTTCAGAAGGCTGGACATGTAATCCGTATCTTCTGAAAGTGCCTGCAGCATATTGTTGAAATCGCTGCCGTCCTCTTCTCTGACTGAGGGAACGAAATTGGAGAATCTGGTATCCAGTTCTTCCGGATCTTCTACCTTGGTAATAATCAGAACAATGGATTCCGATGAAAGTGGAATGGCTTCTATGATAAGAGGGATGTCTTCTGCTTCAAAGCCGAATTCAAATGCAGCCTGCTGCATCATATCCCGGAACAGGCTCTTGGCCTTCTCTGTGCCATAGGCAAGTTCAGTGAGCTTCAGTTCTCTGTCTGCAAGGTCAGCCTTGGTCAGAGTGCATCGAATCTGATGTTCGTTAACTCTCTCCAGCTTCATAGCTTCACATCCTTTCTGTTTGTATTCTTGATTGTTAAAATAATAATATTTAGCCTTATTTAAGTCAATAGATAAAACGTTAGGAGAATCTTAAAGTTTCATAAAATTAACTCTTGCAATAGCCGATTATATAGGCTACAATCAATGACACGAGGTTCCTTTCGTAATATGCAACGGAAGGAGGGAAGGCAAGTTTTACCTTTCATAATTTAAGCATATTTTTGTACCGAATCCAGTCGGTACGTCTACGTTCGCACCATAGCGAACATCCGTTAAGTGAGATTCACTTAGTCATTAGTTTCCATTCACATTAGAAACGATAGACTCCAACAAGGTTATTAAATAATTCGTCAACTACTATTTTATTATTTTATTGCGGCGAAAGAACCTCGTTTCTATCTGCACCGGGATTTGGTGTATCACGAACACTTTAGGTACCTTTTAGGAATCGATGCAGGTAAATAATTTCAGGAGGAGGATCAGATGGATATTCTTGAAGAGACAATCCGAGAGCGTATGCGTCGTGAGACGCAGCAGTATCTTGAGGAGTTGTCTCAGAATGGGACCCGTATTTCGGTAGAGGGTTACTGCTTAAGCATGCAGCAGATGGCAGGACTGTTTACCATGAATGAGGGGGTTTGCTACATGCCGGATTATCTGATGGATGACGACGGACAGGTTGTCGAGATTCGATTCGATCGGGTAAGACTTGTGTAGGAATTATATGCCAGGGCCGTACCGTTTTCTAACAGACCCCACAATGCAACGCGGTACGGCCTTTTGTTATGGTTCCGAGGTTGCATATATAATGACAAACAAGGGATAGTCTGCTATAATACTATGTTGGATATCATTAGGAGGATACTGATTTGGCATATTCAAGACGGGCATACAGACGCCGTCGTCGTATGATTAGAAGATTGCAGAGAATGATTCCCGGAGTAGTGGCCATACTGCTGATTGCGGTGGTGGTACTGCTGGGTGTGAAAAAGGGATGGTTCGAGAGTTTCTCTTATTCTTACGACGAGGAAGATCTTTATAAATATTTCGGTGCAATTTCCGATAATTCAGCGGTTATTATTAAGGATGGCGTAATCACTGATGAGCAGATCGACGTGGTGAACGGCTATCTATATATTCCTTTATCAACCGTGAAGGAACGTTATACCAGAAGATTCTATTACGATGTACACGACAATGCGCTTTTATATACTACCGCCAACGAAGTGATTAAAGCACCGGTGGGCGGCCAGAGTTATACCAGAGGCGGCCAGACAATCAGTACCCCCTACGTAACCTGTATGGATGACGGAAATGGGTTGATGGTGGCTTATGATTATCTTGCACAGTACGTGAATCTGTCCTACAACTTGCAGGGTGGTAACGGAGAACCCTACAGAGCCATGATTTTCACGGAGTGGGGTTCTGAACAGAAGGCAACCGTTACCCATGATCAGGCGGTTCGTAAGGAGACAGAGAAGAAGAGTAATATCCTGAAGGAACTTCAGGATGGCGATACCGTTACAGTTCTGGAGGAAGGGGAGACCTGGACCAAGGTGATGACCGAAGATCTGGTAATTGGTTACTATGAGTCCAGATATCTTGATGATTTCCGAACCGAGAATCAGCTTGCGCCCACACCTGTGTCCGAGCCGGAATTTACCGACAATGTAAGAGACTTCAAGATTAATTTGATCTGGGATATGGTTACGGTTCAGGCGGCTAATGATTATTTCACGGACCGAATCGCAGGGCAGAAGACGATCAATGTTGTATCCCCGACCTGGTTTATGCTAAATGACAGCGAAGGCAATATGGATTGCCTTGCCAGCCAGAAGTATGTGGATACCGCTCACAGCATGGGCATAGAAGTATGGGCACTTCTTGAGAATATCACCCATAATGACACAGTGAATATGTATGAGCTGATGTCCTATTCCCAGAAGCGAGCACTGTTAATTGAGCAGTTAATGCAGTACGTTGCGGAATATAAAATAGACGGAATCAACTTAGATATCGAGTCTATTTCATCTGAGGCCGGTGAGAGTTACACCCAGTTTATCAGAGAATTGTCCATTGCCTGCAGACAGGCGGGAATCGTATTATCCGTTGATAACTACGTTCCTACTGCAAGTTCGGCAATGTATGATCGCCAGCAGGAAGGACTTTTTGCGGACTACGTGATCATCATGGGATATGATGAACATTACGGCGGATCCAAGCAGAGTGGTTCTGTTGCATCTCTTAATTTCGTAATTGACGGTATGAATAATACCCTTGCGGACGTACCCGCAAGGAAAGTCATAAACGCAGTTCCGCTATATACCCGTCTCTGGATTGAGACCCCTAAGACAGATGCAGAAATTGCACTGGAGCCTGTGACGGATGAGTTCATTCCTTACAAGCTGGATTCCCAGACTCTTGGTATGGGAGATGCGAAGACAACCGTTGCCAATGCGGGAGCTGTGGCCAAGTGGGACGATGCCAGCGGACAGAACTATGCTGAATGGGAACGCAACGGCAAGACCTATAAGATCTGGCTTGAGGACGAGGATTCCCTGGCAGCTAAGATTCAGGCCATGCATGCACTTGATGTAGGCGGCATTGCTGCTTGGCAGATGGGTTATGCCGGCAAAGCAGCTTGGAATGCGCTGTCTAAGTTCTAACAGGACAAGGATAGTTATGATATACTAAGGCAAATAGAATGAAAACGCAGTATATACTGATTGATGATAAACAGATAGATGAGGCTGTTATGGCCGAAGCCGGTGCCATTATTCGAAGCGGTGGCCTGGTGGCATTTCCTACGGAGACGGTATACGGACTTGGTGGAGATGCACTGAATGCACAAGCCTCCGGCAAAATCTATGCCGCGAAGGGTCGGCCTTCCGATAATCCGTTGATTGTACATATCGCAGAATTGTCCGCAATCAATAAGATTGCATCCTATGTACCGAAGGCTGCTTATACGCTTGCAGAGAAATTCTGGCCCGGTCCGCTGACCATGATTTTCCGTAAAACGGATGTGGTTCCGAAGGAGACCACCGGTGGGCTTGATACGGTGGCGGTAAGAATGCCGTCTGACCCTATTGCCAGGGCTTTTATTAAGGCAGCTGGCGGTTATGTTGCAGCACCTTCCGCAAATTTATCAGGACGCCCCAGTCCTACAACCGGTGCCCATGTGCTGGAGGATATGGACGGACGAATTGAGATGATTCTGGATGGGGGATTTTCCCAGATTGGACTGGAATCCACCATCGTAGATTTGACCGGTGATGTGCCTATGGTGTTAAGGCCGGGATATGTGTCCATTGAGATGATACGGGAAGCGTTGGGAGAGGCAGAATATGATCCCGCAATTGTGGAAGGCGTAAGCAGTAATCAGCCTCCCAAAGCACCGGGAATGAAATATAAACACTATGCCCCCAAGGGAGATCTTACCATTGTCAGTGGTGAGAAGCAGGCAGTTGTTGCCTATATTAAATCTGAAATCAATAAGCGAACACCGGATGTAAGAATTGGGGTAATCGCTTCTGATGAGACCTATAGTGAGTATGAAGCAACGGTGGTCAGTGCCATCGGCTCTATGACCGATGAAGAGGCGATTGCCAAGCATTTATACGCCACACTAAGGGATTTTGATACACAAAATATAGATCTGATTTATTCAGAAGAATTCCGCGTCGGTCAGTTGGGACAGGCGATTATGAATCGACTGATGAAGGCAGCGGGACATCAAGTGATTGAGGTGAAATGACATGAGAATTGCAATTGGAAGTGATCACGCCGGATTTGAAATGAAGGGTGCGGTTATTGCACATCTGAAAGAGAAGGGTTACGAAGTAGAGGATATGGGATGTTATGAGAATGTATCCTGTGACTACCCTAAGTATGGCTACGCAGTGGCTCATGCGGTTGCGGACGGTAAGGCTGATAAGGGTATTGTAATTTGTACTACCGGTATCGGTATCTCCATCTGTGCCAACAAGGTTAAGGGCATTCGTGCAGGCCTGTGCTCTGACAGAACAGCAGCTTATCTTACAAGAGCTCATAATGATGCCAATGTATTGGCAATGGGCGCAGGTATGATCGGACTTAATGTGGCAATTGATATTGTTGATACTTTCTTAGAGACAGAGTTCTCTGCCATGGAGAAGCATGCAAGAAGAATTGCTGCAATAGAAGAATAATAGAAGAAAATATTGGAGGGTTACACAATGGCAAAAGTAGTTATCATGGATCACCCCTTGATCCAGCACAAAATCGGTTACATCAGAAGAGAGGACACAGGAACAAAGGATTTCAGACAGACTGTATCTGAAATTGCGATGCTGATTTGTTATGAGGCTACACGTGACCTGCAGCTTCAGGATGTTGATATCACAACTCCTATGGGTGAGACAACTGTTAAGGAACTGAAGGGCCGTAAAATGGCAATCGTTCCTATTCTGAGAGCAGGCCTTGGTATGGTTGATGGTATGCTTACCTTGATTCCTGCCGCAAAGGTTGGACATATCGGTCTCTACAGAGATCCTGAGACACATCTTCCGATTGAATATTACTGCAAGCTTCCTGCAGACAGTGCAGAGAGAGAAGTATTTGTAGTAGATCCTATGCTTGCAACGGGTGGATCTGCAGTTGCTGCTATCCAGATGTTGAAGGACAAGGGCTGCAAGAAGATTCATTTCCTCTGTATTATTGCTGCTCCGGAAGGCTTAAAGGCAATCCAGGAAGAGCATCCCGATGTAGATGTATACATTGGCGCAATGGATGAGAAGTTAAACGATCATGCTTACATCGTACCCGGACTTGGAGATGCCGGCGATAGGATCTTCGGAACCAAGTAAGCATTCGCATAAGCGAAGCGAATTCGAGGTTCGAATGTGAGAATGTATAAGCGAAGAATATAAGGAGGATTTATGAGCGATAAGAGACAGGACTATATCTCCTGGGACGAGTATTTTATGGGCGTTGCCAAGTTATCCGGCCTTCGTTCCAAGGATCCCAGCACACAGGTTGGGGCATGTATCGTTAGTCAGGATAATAAGATTCTCTCTATGGGATACAACGGATTTCCTATGGGATGTTCTGACGACGAGTTCCCTTGGGCAAGGGAAGGAGATCCTCTGGATAATAAGTATTTCTACGTAACACACAGTGAGCTGAATGCGATTCTGAATTATCGCGGTGGCAGCCTAGAAGGCGCTAAGATTTATGTGTCTCTGTTCCCTTGCAATGAATGTGCTAAGGCCATCATTCAGTCTGGAATCAAGACCATCGTATACGACTGTGATAAATATGCTCATACGGATTCCACGAAGGCCTCCAAGCGTATGCTTGATGCAGCCGGCGTCAGATATTATCAGTATGCCGGATCGAATAGGAAAATAACACTGGATTTATAAAACTATGAAAAAGGGAAGAATCTTATACAAATTCATATCGTGTATATTGATGACTGCGCTGCTTGCGCAGCCCTTTTCATGCTATGCGGAAACAACCTCCGAAAAGATCAAAAAAGCTGAGGAACTGAAGAAACAGACGGAAGCCCAGAAAGCTGCAGCAGAACAGAAAAAGGATAGCCTTCAGGATGAAAAAACCCAGCTTCAGGGATATTTGTCTCAGTTAAACGAAGATTTGGAGGAGATTGGTGAGAATCTTGCCAGGATTGAAGGAAGAATCACCGACAAGGAAGCAGAAATTGAAGCGGCCGGCATTGAACTTGAAAATGCCAGAGAAGAAGAGAAGAATCAGTATGAACTGATGAAGAAGCGCGTGAAGTATGTATATGAAAAGGGCGACACTTCTCTGCTGGAGGCTTTTCTCACTGCGTCCGGTTATTCTGATTTCTTAAATAAAGCAGAGTATGTAGCCAAGGTGGAAGAGTACGACCAGCGTATGTTTGAGAGTCTGATTAACATGCGTAAGGAAATCGAAGCCAAGGAGGCAAGCCTGGAAGAAGAACGTAAGGAATTGATTACACTTCAGGAACAGGCAGAAGGTGAGCAGAGCAAGGTAAATGATATGGTGAAATCCACATCCGGATCCCTTGCCGCAACTGATGGTGCCATTTCGGCGGCAGAACTGGAAGAAGCCGCTTATGAAGCGGAACTAAAAGCCCAGGAAGCCAACCTTGCAGCTCTTAAGAAGCAGCTTGCAGAAGAACAGGCGCTGGCAGCCAAGGCTGCCAAAATGGCATGGCGAGATATTTCGGAGATTACTTTCGAAGAGGGTGATCGAGATTTGTTGGCTTGTCTGATTTACTGTGAAGCCGGTGCGGAACCCTATGAAGGACAGGTGGCTGTCGGAGCGGTTGTAATTAACCGTATGCGAAGTGCAGTATATCCCAATACCATGGTGGGAGTCATCTATCAAAATAGGCAGTTCTCCCCTGTGGCCAGTGGCAGATTGGCAACCAGATTGTCGCTGGGTGCAAGTTCAGCCTGCTATGCTGCCGCGGATGAAGCCATGAAGGGCTCTACTCCGGTAGGAAACTGCTTATATTTCAGAACGGTAATTCCCGAGATCAACGGTCAGATTATCGGACACCACGTATTTTATTAGAAATCAATTATTCGAACTGCTCCAGATTCTTACATACGGATGCAAATTCATCTCGATAAATAATATTCAGAAGATAATCTAACTTGCGAAGAGCCTCCTGTGCTTCTTCGCTTGTTATTTTGTTAAGGGCAAGTGCATCGGCAACTTCATCAAGATCAACCACCTTGACTCTTCCATCCGGATATACGATAACATCGGCTAACAGGTCGGTAAAAATATAAGTGTCAGTCTCTTCGTTATAGGTATGAGACACAATGTCACAGTACCAGTACAGTAAGGAGTCTGTAGCATCGTAAAACTTGCTGATTTTGTAACCTTTTTTGAGGAAATAGCACGAGAATCCGTGATGAAGATCTTTTTTGGGCTTAAGAGCGTGCCACTTGGTGACGATGATGTCTGTGTCCTGATAAAGGATTATATCATCCTTCAGTAAAATGCATTCTTCGGGAACAATTCTTTTGCGATACAACTGAGTCTGACTCATATTTGCCTCCCAAGCTCTTTTTTCTAGAATACTACATTTTTCTAGACCTTTTCAACAGGAAATGATATAATTTCTCTAATACGATATACTGAAGGGATTTCTGTGAAAAAGAACAATAACGTTGTTAAATCATTGACAATG
>JAZLHG010000419.1:0-2415 GCA_045616705.1 Lachnospiraceae bacterium
AAATGAGAATCTATATTGATTTTGACGATGTGATTTGTGAGACAGCCAAGTACTTCACCATCATTGCCCAAGAACTCTTTGACATCGATGTGCCTTACCGTCAGGTGCAGTTTTTTAATCTGCAGAAGTCCTTTGACTTAACCGAGGAGCAATATGATGAACTGATGCGGGTAGGACACATTCCCTCCAATCTGCTTCGCTATGAAGAGACACCGGGTGCGGCAGAGACCATTAATAAATGGGTGGATGAGGGTCATGAGGTATCGATTATTACAGGTAGACCCTTTGACGCTTATGAGCCCTCCAGACAGTGGCTTGATGAGCATGGGCTCAATCGTGTCCCGTTATTCTGCGTAGATAAGTATGGCAGAGAAGTATTTAATCAGGATTGCTCTTATAACATGACTTTGGAGCAACTGTATCAGCTGACCTTTGACCTGGCAATCGAAGATTCACCGGCTGCATTCGAGCACGTTATGCATTTTGAGAATTGCTGCGTTGCGGTATTTAACCGACCCTGGAATCAGGAGGCGGAGCTTCCGGATGAGCGTTTTGTAAGATGCGAAGGATGGGAATCAATTGCCGAATTATTTCAGCAGGTGTGCAGGTCTGCTACGTAAGTGAGGTCTCCATAACCTGTCCCCCGTGTACACGGAAAGTAACTTCCCGCACAGTAGTATCAACAAGGTAGGGATAGGCACCGATATAGACGCGCACGCCGTCATAAACGGTTCCGGTAACATTGACGAAAGAGTTCTCGGAATCGTCCTTAAGCTTGGCTTCCAGTTCCTGAAGCTTGGTGGCATATTCTTTACGATTTGATGCAAGTGATACTTTAGCCCGAATGATTTTCATTCGGGTTTCGTTTATTCTGGAATCGTTAGATTCCGCTTTCTCAATCTGTTCTAAATGATAATTCAGAGCGTTTGTCTTACTGTCAATTTCCTGAATCAACTTGGTAAGTTCAGCTGCTTCTGTATAGTATTCACGAGGCATTCCCGCTCGAAGAAGGGTAGGAGCACCGGCAGTATTACCGGCTTCGGCCACAATCACACCGGCCATACCGTAGACCTCGCTACTGATTACATTGCCGTTCTTAGTAGTCACCAGTACCTGATGATTGGCGGTGAGGATTGAATTCATAACAGAATCCGCACAAATGTCATTGCCGGCATAAATCTCACAGTTCTCAACAAATTTGCAGACTACATTTTCGGTAGCCTTAATGATGCAGTTACCATGTCCCTGAACACCCTTCTGAATGGTGATGGATTTGCCGGCAGTGATGCGACAGGCACCAACATGGCCGTGAATAAAGACATCACCCTTGGCTTCGATTTCAAGTCCACTTCTGACATCACCTGAAATCTCCACATCTCCATCAAAGCGAATATTACCTACTTCGATATTCAAATCGCCGTTTACACGATAGAGCTTATCAATATAGACCTTGGATCCGTCCATGACGATATGACCGTTGTATTCAGCGAAATAACTGATTCCGTCGTCGCCCGGAACAATGCCCCGACCACGCATGGGTGGTAAATCCTTACCGTTTGGAAGTGCAGAAATGACGTTGCCGGCAAGGTCGCTGCCGGGAGTTCCCTCAGTAGGCGGAATATAGACAGCCAGAAGCTCTCCGGCACTGATAGTTGCCAGATTCAGAGAATTCTTATAATCAACCGTTCCATCCTCACGAATGAGCGGTTTCTTCTTCATATCTTCGGTATTGGTACGAAACTCGAAATGTCCATCGACACCGCGTGCAGGAGGTATCCCTTGCGCTACGCAGAGAAATTGTTCATAGGACGCACTGTCAATCAATGCATTGATCGCGACAGGTACAATACCGTTTGTAATTCCATTCTCATTTAGGAATCCAATGACCATGGGAACGGTAATCAGAGGAGCATCATCGCCTTCGTGAGCGTGGAGACACATCAGGGCATAGAGATTGTCTTTGTCGGTCTTCAGTGTACACCAGTTACAATCAACGGTCATATGTGCTCACCTCCTGTCTGCTTCTAATTATATTATCGGACAGCAAAGCCAAATTGGCAATATGTTCCATAACAAAGCTAATATTCTTAATATTTATTAGTAATTTTTCAACATTGACAAAAAAATAACGAATCGTTAAAATATTAACAAGTCGTTAAATAATTAACAATCACACATAATGATCTACGAGGAGAATATATTATGGCAAAAGCAAAGGTAGTTACAACGGAAGCGGTATTAAGCCCGGCAGAAAAGCTTCAACAGAAATTAAATGAGATGCGTGCTGCGCAGGAAGTTTTCGCTACATATACTCAGGAGCAGGTTGATAAGATCTTCTTCGAAGCAGCGATGGCAGCCAATAAGCAGCGTATTCCGCTTGCCAGAATGGCCTGTGAAGAGACCGGCATGGGCGTA
>JAZLHG010000420.1:0-2841 GCA_045616705.1 Lachnospiraceae bacterium
GTAGCTTCATCCAGAATAAGGAATGGAGCGTCAGCAACCATAGCACGGGCAATAGTGATCAACTGTTTCTGTCCGGCGGAAACGTTAGCTTCCTCATCCAGAATGGTATCATAGCCCTGTGGCATTGTCATGATGAAATGATGGATACCTGCCATCTTAGCAGCTTTTACAACTTCTTCATCTGTTGCATCGATATTGTATTTAATATTGTCTTTGAAAGTTCCTTCAAACAGCCAGGTATCCTGAAGAACCATTCCGAACAGAGAATGAACCTCTGCTCTGCTCATATCTTTTGTATCATGACCATCGATAAAGATGGAACCTTCATTGGTTTCATAGAATCTCATCAACAGGTTAACCATTGTTGTCTTTCCGGCACCGGTAGGTCCAACGATAGCAACTTGCTTTCCTGCTTCTGCTGTAGCAGAGAAATTCTTGATGATAATTTTGTCTTCGTTATAACCGAACTTAACATTACGGAATTCGATTTCACCTTTCGCTTCGCCTTCCTGGATAAGACGTGGCTTGTCTGCATCATTTTCCAGTTCTGTTTCATCTAAGAAAGCGAATACACGCTTAGAAGCAGCTGCGCAGCTCTGAAGCTGTGTAAAGATCTGGCCAAACTGCTGCAGTGGCTGTGAGAACATACGGATGTAAATCATGAACGCAACAACAACACCGAAAGAAATGCTTCCGTTCGCAACCATAGCTGCACCAACGATACAAACTGCAACGTAACCTAAGTTTCCGGCAAATCCCATAATAGGCATCATGATTCCACCGAAGAAGTGAGCTCTGAAGTTTACGAATTTGAAACGGGCATTGATTTCATCAAATCTTTTTCCTTCATGCTCTTCCGCATTGTAAGCTTTAACAACATTATGTCCTGCATAGATTTCTTCATCATGTCCATTTAATGCACCAAGTTCTTTCTGCATTGCAGAGAAATATTTCTGTGAGAACTTAGTCAACATGATCATCAGAATAAAACCAAGAACTGCGGATGCTAAAGCTACTAAGGTCAGTATCGGGTTTGTGATGAACATGAAAATCATACATCCGATGAACTGTGTTGCAGCATGGAATAAGTTTCCGATACTCTGATGAAGAGTATTTGCAATAGAATCGACATCGTTTACGATTCTGGAAAGGATATCACCGATTAAGTTGCTGTCGAAGAACTTAAGTGGTAATACGTTAATCTTTCTACTGATTTTGTCTCTCAGACCGAAAGAAGTTTTCTGTGTAACAATATTCATCAAGTATGCCTGGAAGTAAGATAAAATCCATGCAGTTACATAAAAGCATACCAGCATAATACCAATTCTGGTAATTTTTGCGATATCAATGTCCCCTGTAAATCCCTGGGAAATAAGGTCTGCAATCTGGCTGGTATATCTAGGTCCGATAATTGTGAAGATTGTTCCGCAAATTGAGAACAAGATTGCAAATAATAATGGAATTCTATTGTTTCCTAAATATTTGATCAAAGGCTTTAAATATTTGAAATCAGCCTTCTCACGTCTTCCTCCACCTCTATGCATTGGCTAATTCCTCCTCTGATAACTGTGAACGGGCAATCTGCTGGTAAACATCACAAGACTGTAAAAGTTCTCTGTGGGTTCCTTCACCAACAACTTTGCCTTCATCCAAAACAACAATTAAATCTGCATCTTTAACAGTACCAATACGCTGTGCAACGATTAATGTTGTAGCGCCATTGGTTTCTTTCTTTAATTCGCTTCTTAATACCTTATCTGTCTTATAGTCCAAAGCAGAGAAGGAATCATCGAAGATAAAGATTTCCGGATGTTTGCAAATAGCTCTTGCGATAGAAATACGCTGCTTCTGACCACCGGAGAAGTTTGTACCGCCCTGGGCAACTTCCTGGTCGATTCCGGCTTCTGTCTTTGAGATAATATCTTTACCCTGAGCAACAGTTAAGGCATGAATGATTCTCTCATCATCAACTACTTCATCCCCATAATCGCCATAGGCAACGTTAGAACGAAGGGTTCCCTTGAAAAGGGTTGCTTTCTGGGAAATGTAACCAATTCTGGAACGAAGGTCTTTCTGGGTATATTCTCTGACATCAACGCCATCAACCAAAACCTGACCTTCTGTAACGTCAAAGAATCGCGGAACCAGGTTGATCAGTGTACTCTTTCCTGATCCGGTTGATCCAATGAACGCTACCGTATCTCCCGGGCGAGCCGTAAAGGAAACATTCTGCAGAACAGGTTCCTCTGCATCCGGATAAGTAAATCCAACATTTTTGAATTCAACAGTACCTTTGCCTTTCGGGATATTCAGGTTGTTTCCATCCTTAATCTTGCATTCTGTTGAAAGTACTTCGTTAACACGGCCTGCAGCAACCAGACATCTTGGAATCATGAGGAATGTGAATGAAATCATCATGAATGCGCCGATAATCTGCATTGCGTATGCCATGAATGTAACCAATTCACTGAACATACCGATTTTCATTAACGGATCGGACATGCCCTGTATCAGACGGGCACCTACCCAATAAATAACCAGCGAAGTTGTACTCATAACGAACTGCATGGAAGGAGGCAGATAAGCCATGACTTTTCCTGTGTATAAGTGGTTGTCATATAAATCCTTGTTTGCAACGTTGAATTTTTCCTGCTGATAATCTTCTGCGTTATAAGCACGAACTACACGAACTCCGGTTAAGTTTTCACGAGATACTTTATTCAGGTTATCGGTTAACTTCTGGATCAAGCGGAACTTAGGAACAACCAGCTTGAAGTTCGTTAATATAACAATAACCAGAATAAGCACTGCAACGCCTAATACGATCAGATACTGATAAGC
>JAZLHG010000421.1:0-6169 GCA_045616705.1 Lachnospiraceae bacterium
GCTGTCATAATAACGCACCTCCCTTCCTGTTGTATTCCGGTAAAACGGTTAACCGGCTCGGGAGGCTGCCACCCTGTCATGGGTACTCTTTCTGCGTGTGTTCACGCACTAATATTATATCATTTTTATGGCATGGAAACAATAAAAAATAGAACGAATGTTCGAAAATGATTGAAAACGAACTGCTAGTATGATACGAAGAATATGAATGCGTTCCCTTATAACATAAATGATATAAGGATATGAATAATAACAATAACAAAGTGCGAAAAGTGTATTGTGATTTTAATTTACACGTGATAAATTAGCCATAACAAAATTGTAGGTAAAGACGCCGTACAAGAGTCTTTACCTATTTTTTTACAGAGGTGGCAGTTGATGGAGAGATATACAATAACCATTACAAGACAATTTGGAAGTCTGGGACGTTCCATTGCAAGAGAATTAGCAGACATGCTGCAGATTGAATATTATGATCGTGATATTGTAGATGAAGCATCCAAGAAAATGGGGTTGCCGGTTTCCACGATTAGTAAGGAAGAGGAACAGGCCAACACGAAGTTCTTCTCAATGAGATATCCCTTGGGAGCAGGAACCACCGAGAAACAAAATGAAATCTTCCAGGTAGAGCAGAAAATCATCAATGATATTGCTGCAAGAGAATCCTGTATTATTGTTGGACGTTGTTCCGATTATATACTGAGAAATATGAAGAATGTGATTAACATTTACATATACGCTCCGTATGAAGCACGACTTAGAAATTGTGTCGATATTCTGAAAATGAGTCCGGAAGAGGCGGCGAAGTCGATTCAGCAGGTGGATAAAGCAAGGGACAGTTATCATAAGACTTATGCGAAGTACCTGCCTTCGGATCCTAATTATAAGGATATTATGATTGACAGTAGTTTACTGGGTATCGAAGGAACCGCAGAGGTTCTGGCCGGTATCGTAAGACGTAAATTTCAATTAAATCCAACTGAATAGGTAACAAAGCTGGTAAAGGCGCCAATGGATAGGAATCCGTTGGCGCTTTTATGTTTCCGAGTAGGAGACAAAATAAAAAACCATACAAGGAGGAGAAATGTATGAAAAAAAGATGGTGTGCAGTAGTAGTTAGTATGCTCATGGTAGGAAGCGTTCTTGCCGGATGCGGAAGCAGTTCAGAGGCAGCACCTGCAGCAGCTCCCGTAGCAGAGGCAGAAGCAGCAACAGAGGAAGTAGCAGAAGAAGCAGCAACAGAGGAAGTGGTAACTTCAACAGATGAGGCAGTTGCAGCAGTAAGTGCTTCCCTTCAGAAGTATATCGACCAGGGATATATCACAGTTGGTACTTCAAACGATGCTCCTATTTCTTATGTGGATACAGCTACAGGCGAATGGTGTGGATTCGACGCTAAGATTTTCACAGAGGCATGTAAGAGACTTGGAATTGCAGAAGTTAAGGTTGAGCCTATGGCATGGGCTGATTTAATTGTTGCATTAAATTCCGGCAAAATCGATATGATCTGTGACTGCATGATGATTAAGCCTGAGCGTGTAGAACAGTGCTATTTCAGTGATTATCTGTATCAGAACTCTGAGTTACTTGTTGTTCCTGAGGATGCAGCAATTGAGAGCAAGGCTGACTTAACAGGAAAAGAAGTAATTGGTTGTACAAATGGTACTACATTCCTTGCAACAGCACAGGAGTGGGAGACAGCAGGTGTAATCAAAGAGGCAAGACCCATGGGTGATCAGCCCGAACTTCTTCTGAACGTACAGACTAAGAAGATTGATGGTTGCTTAACTGATGCATTTGTAATTGAGTACATGATTTCATTAAACAGTGAAGAGGTTGCCGGCTTAAAGGCTTGCAGCAACTACACACCTGAAGGTGCTGCCGGTGCAGGTTATGCATGCAGATTTGATGATATGGACATGATGAAGGAATTAAACGTTGTGTTTGCTGAGATGAGAGCAGAAGGCACAATTGACGAAGTATTAGAGAGCTTCGGTTTATCCAAGGAACTTCATGGAATGACTCAGGAAGAGGCAGAACACGGATTAAATACCAAGTAATAAAGGCTCTAGCAAATCTTGTGGGAGGCGCGCTTGTGCCTCCCATAAAAGAATTGGATGGTGAAGTATATGCTGGAAATTAAGAAATTATCCAAAAGTTTTGGAGATCTACAAGTATTAAAAGAAATCAACATGGAAGTAAAAGAGAAGGAAGTTGTCTGCATTATTGGTTCCTCAGGTTCCGGAAAAAGCACAATGTTAAGATGTATTAATTTCCTGGGGAAGCCGAGTTCGGGTGAAATAATTTATCAGGGTCAGAATATGTGCGACCCGAAAACTGACTATCGAAAATACAGAGAAGAAGTTGGAATGGTGTTCCAACGCTTCAATTTATTTGCTAATAAAACGGTACTGGAAAATATTACTTTTGCGCCGCATTTGGTTAAGAAAACCGCCAAAGAGGATGCGCAGAAAAAGGCAATGGAGTTACTGGAAAAGGTTGGTCTTGCCGAAAAGGCCAATGAGTATCCGCATAACTTATCCGGTGGCCAGCAGCAGAGAGTTGCTATTGCCAGAGCCCTTGCAATGGAGCCTAAGATTCTTCTGTTTGATGAACCTACATCAGCACTTGATCCGGAACTGGTAGGGGAAGTGCTGGATGTAATGAAGCAGTTAAAGGAAGACGGCATGACCATGATTATCGTAACTCACGAAATGCAGTTCGCAAGAGATGTTTCGGATAGAGTTATTTTTATGGATGACGGATATATCGCAGAACAGGGAACGCCGGAAGAAATCTTTGGCAATCCGAAGAATGAAAGAACGAAAGCATTTTTAGGAAGATATTTAAGCAGTCGTCAGAATGCATAAGAAAGGATGCACATGTAAAGCGTGTGCAATGGGTTTGTTCGTATGGAATTATTAAGAAGTCTGGATTTCGTATATACGATTAAAACATTAGGCCCATCGTTGGTGAAAGGACTGGGGATTGTTGCACAGTCTATCACAGGTGGATATTTACTTGGCTTTATTTTGGCGTTGTTATTTGCCTTTGCCAGAATGAGCGAAAAGCACAAAATCATTAACAGACTGGTAATGCTGTTAATTGAGTTAATCAGAGGAACACCGCTTCTGGTTCAGCTGGTTTATATGTACTATGTAGTTCCTCTTCTGATTCAGCTGGTATTATCGCTGGTTGGCATTGAGGTGAATGTGAATATTACAGCCATGACAGCGGGCATTGTGGGACTTGGAATCCATTATGGCTGTTATATGTCTGAGGTAATACGTTCCGCAATTGAGGCCATTGATATTGGTCAGACAGAGGCTTCTCTGGCACTGGGACTAAGTGAGAGACAGGCACTGTTCCGTGTAGTGGTTCCACAGGCGTTAAGAAACAGTATTCCGGTATTCGGCAACTATTTGGTAATGATCGTTAAGGATACTTCCCTATTATCATACGTTGCACTGCAGGAACTGTTAATGAGAACCAAGACCTTCGCTTCTCAGACGTTCCACACCATTGAGGGATATACACTGGTAGCGATTGTGTATCTGTTAATCAGTATTCCGTTGTCAATGCTTGTAAAGTATCTGGAGCGTAAAACTAAATACAACTAAAACCGCTAAATATAGCAATAAAACATAGAAAAGAGGAAGAGTTATGAAATCAGAAATGCAGTATCCATCCTTTTCAGGAATCGTTACATTTATGAGATCGGAGCTGAAGGAGAGATCCGAGATCAAAGAAGGCGAGTATGCAATCGTTGGTGTACCTTATGATACCACTTTGGGATCCCGTCCCGGTACAAGATACGCCCCCAGATACATTCGTGAGGGCACCATCCATTTTATTTATCATTTAAGCGCAATCGATAAAGAAGTCATCGACGTAAATTCCAAGATTCGTTATTCCTATCCCCCCAAGGATATTGTATTTGATACCGGTGATGTTCGCGTATATCCAAGCGATGTGACGAAGACAACGGATTCTATTGCATCAGAGATTGAAACCGTTGTATCCAATGGAGGCATTCCCGTCATCATGGGTGGTGACCACTATATTACTTATCCCTGTGTGAAGGGTCTGGAAGCAGGACTTAAGAAGAAAAAAGAAGACGTTAAGATCGGCTATGTGCATATTGATTCTCACCTTGATGCGTACTATGAGAACGACACTTGGGGCAAGTATTATCACGGTTCCCTGGCAAGACGCGTCAGCGAACTGGATAGCATTGATATGCAGAACATGGTATGGGTTGGCATCAACGGCACAACTGGTATTGAGCCGTATGAGTACATTATCAATAACAAGGGAACCATTTATACCACAGATGATATCAATCGAGAAGGTATGAAGGCCATTATGGAGAAGGCATGTAAGATTGCCGGAGAAGGCTGCGATTATATCTATGTAACAGTGGACATTGATGCGGTAGATAATGCTTATGCAGAAGGAACAGGTTCCTTTGTCATTGGCGGTATCACAGCATGTCAGCTGTTGGAGGCGATTGGCGTTGTAGCAGAAGAGGGGAAAGTAGCGGGCATCGATCTCGTTGAAGTTGCTCCCAATCTTGATCCCGGAGACAACACAACCAGGCTGGCAGCATCTTCACTGATTAATTTCCTAAAGCCCAGAATTTTCGATATTAAGAAATAAGGTCAGCTTAATCAGATATTACCTGTGGTGTGGAGAGGTCGACGCTTGCGCGAAAATAATCCACTGCAAATTGTATGAAGGTGTTAATCGCCACAGACTTAGAGGGCGTTAAGGTTGTAATATACAGACTTCGAAGAATGTTATAGCCTTTGATTTTCTTATAAATTACATTATCGTCCGTGGGCACCCAGGTAAGGCTCGGGAAAATACCGATACCAACGTTTAGTGCCACAAAGGATTCAATGGCCGTCTGATTATCGCATTCGATAGCGATATTCGGATGAATCTGTACATTGCTGAAAAATTGCAGCGTGGTACTTCCTAACAGGTTGTTGGCATTTAGTGTAACAAATTTCTCATTTGCAAGTTTCTCAAGAGGAATTTCTTCCAGTTTGGCAAAGGGATGGTTCTTGGATACGCCAATCAGACATTCTTCGTCAATCAGTTTCTGTGAAGGATATTCCGATGCCAGTTTGTCAGAAACATGAATATAGATGTCATTATCATAATCAATGTTTTCTTCCGTTTCAAAACGGGACAGGTTGATCTGGATCTTGGGGTTCTGCGATGAGAAATCAGCCAGCATAGAAGGAAGCAGGCGATTACTTCCTAACATTTTCAAGTTAATGGTCTGCGTGGACTCTGAGAACGAACGTAAGTCAGAATAAGCGCGAGTTACCAAAGGAAGGATTTGGTTGGAATAGTCTAACAGAAGTTGTCCTGCCAGATTCAGTTTCAAATTCTTACCATTGCGATCGAATAAGAGACAACCGAAATCGGTTTCTAAGTTCTTAAGCATACGGCTCAGCGAAGGCTGGCTGATGTTCAGCTTCTTAGCCGCCGCTGATATATTTTCGGTTTCTGAAATTGTTTTGAAATAATACAGGTATTCGGTTTCCATGAGCAAATCCTTCTTAAATCAATTTTAGACAAGTATATCTGTTTATATGGATGAAAGTCAATTAAGAACCTATGAAGCAGGGGGCGATTATTGATGAAAAAAGAAATCAAAGTGGGCATAGCTGGTTTTGGCTATATGGGCAAAATGCATGCGCTATGCTATGAGAATATTCGCTATTACTACAATACAGATGCAGAGGTAACGCTTTATGCGGTAGTAACCTCCAAAAAGCCCGATGAGTTACCGGTTAAATTTCAGAAGTACTATAACACACTGGAAGAAATGCTACAGGATGAGGAAGTGGATATTGTAGATATCTGCGGACCGAATTATATGCATGCCGAGGCCCTGAAACTGGCGATTCAATATAAGAAACATATCTATTGCGAGAAGCCACTTGCCATTGATCTTGCATCAGCGGAACAGGTGATTCGTTATGCCAAGGAGACACAGTATCAGGGAATCAGCAGGGTGACCTTTGAATATCGATTCGTGCCTGCAATTATGCGTGCCAAGCAGTTAATCGAAGAAGGCAGAATCGGTTCAATCATTAACTTTAACGTGAAATATTACGGAAGTGAATTTATTGACCCTGCCCGTCCTATTAGC
>JAZLHG010000422.1:0-2885 GCA_045616705.1 Lachnospiraceae bacterium
GTTACGAGCAGTTAAAGAAGATGTTTATGCCGGTTAAAATGTTTCCGGCAGATAATTAGAGGTTTAAGTTGCAGATTATTGAAGAGACATTAGACTTCCGAATTGATGATTCGGTGGTTGTTGCAATCGGAAAATTTGATGGCATTCATAAAGGGCACAGAGATGTGTTTAAGCAAATGAATCGATATAGCGAAAAAGGCCTTAAGACCTGTGTGGTAACATTCTCCGTTCAGCCTGATGTGATTCTGAAATCCATGAACGATCGCTTCGTTCTTACCACATCCCGGGAGAAACGGCTGATTTTTGCAGATATGGGAATTGACTATTATGTGGAATTGCCCTTTGGCCCGGAACTAATGAAAATGCCTGCCAAGAAATTCTTAGATGAGATTCTTCTTGATCGTCTTAATGCCAAGGTAATTGTAGGTGGTTCAGACTGTAAGTTCGGTTATAAAGGTCAGGGGGATCTTACTTTCCTGAAAGGGGAAGCGGAAAGTGGGGCATTTGAAGTCTGCGCCATTGAGAAGCAGATGTATAAGGGAGAGGAAATCAGTTCTTCCAGAATTCGCCAGGCTGTGGAGGCAGGTGAAATAGAAGAAGCGAGCTGTATGCTGATGGAACCTTATTCGTTTCTGGCAGAGTCCTGTCAAATCAATAATAACATAACATATGTTACCACATCGCCGAATAAATTGCTTCCGCCGGCAGGAACTTATCGAACGAGAATTCCGGGCGGCCTGGAAGAGGCAAAATTAGTGATTCATGATGATCGTCAAATGGAGATTATTACGGCTGATGGTCAGACGTTGGCAGATTGTACTAATAATAACGATTGGTATTCTATTATATAGTTGTATTTGACTAATTGCTTTTTGATATTCAGAATGTTATGCTTTATTAGTACGAATTTGGATTTGTTGAGAAAATGGAGAATAAGCTATGGTAGCTTCTATTTTATTATCACTGGCCGGAGGTTTGTCCTTATTCCTGTTTGGTATGCAGGTTATGAGTGAAGGAATCGAGAAGGCGGCCGGTGCCAAGATGAGATCAATTCTGGAATTTTTTACTACCAACCGTTTTACCGGTATGTTGGTAGGTCTGTTCTTTACCGCGGTTATTCAGTCGTCATCGGCTTGTACCGCTTTGGTAGTTGCATTTGTTAATTCCGGCTTAATGACACTGAATCAGGCGGTCGGCGTTATCTTAGGTGCCAATATCGGTACCACAGTTACATCCCAGCTGGTTTCCTTTAATCTATCGGAATACGCTCCTGCAATTGCACTTGTGGGTGTTGTATGCATGATCTTTTTTAAGAAGCCTTTTATTAAGAAGATCGGTGAGATTCTGATTGGCTTCGGTGTGCTCTTCATGGGCTTAACGAATATGAAGGATGCCATGAGTGGTATTAAAGAGATGCCTGCGGTGATGAACGTGTTTGCATCCCTTACCAATCCTTTGGTTGCAATTCTTCTTGGTACGGCAGTGACAACCGTTGTGCAGAGTTCTTCTGTTACTGTATCTATTACGTTGTTACTTGCTTCTCAGGGACTACTGGATCTGCCGATTTGTTTCTATATTATTCTTGGCTGTAATATCGGTGCTTGTTCTACAGCATTACTTGCCAGCTTGTCCGGTAATAAGAATGCTAAGCGTGCAGCATTGATTCATTTCTTATTTAATGTAATTGGTACGATTATTATGTACATCGTTCTGCAGTTTGCTATGAATCCTATCGCAAATGGAATTACATCTATTTCCGGTGGCGATATGGGACGTTCTGTTGCGAATGCGCATACCATATTCAAGGTGGTTCAGGTACTGATTCTCTTCCCCTTCGGCAGGGGTCTTGTGAAACTGACTTACCTGATTGTTCCGGGTGAGGACGAGAAGATTGGATATCGTACACAGATGCAGCTGAAGTATATCGGTGGTAAGAATATTTTCTCTCCCGCAACGGCTGTTGTGGAAGTTACCAAGGAACTTGATCGTATGGCAACGCTTGCTTCCGAGAATCTGAATCGTGCGATGAATGCACTGGTTACCCTTGATGACGAGGATATTAAGGAAGCATATGAAGTAGAAGAGAATATAAACTTCTTAAATCATGAGATTACCAAATATTTGGTTAAGATATCCCAGATTAATTTGCCGGTGGAGGATGCTAAGAGTATTGGTGCATTGTTCCATGTGGTAAATGATATTGAACGAATCGGTGACCATGCTGAGAATATTGCGGATGCGGCAGTGCAGCGTAAGGAGCAGAATATTAAGATTTCGGATGAGGCCTGGAAGGAACTTGGGCAGATGATGGATATGGTTAATGAACTGTTCCGTTATTCTGTGGACATGTTTGTTCATTCCAATGAGACTCATATTCAGGATGTGATTGCTCTGGAGCAGGCTGTTGATGAGAAAGAAAGAGAACTTCAGCGAAATCACGTAAACCGTGTTGTTAAGGGGGAATGTATGCCGGAAGCAGGTACGTTGTTCTCCGATTTGATTTCAGGTCTTGAGAGAGTTGGAGACCATGCTACCAATATTGCTTTCTGTATGACAGCAGATGAGTAATTTTTGCTTTACATCATAGATACCTTATGGTAGAATAACTACTGTTGTATGCCGTCGCTTAAGTGTTGGACACTCCGACCACGCTTCGGTGATAGGCGGAAGTAACCCCGTATCGGGAGTAATTAGGAGGATTATTATGATCACAAAAGAGAAGAAGACAGCAATCATGAATGAGTACGCTACTAAGCCGGGCGACACAGGTTCACCTGAAGTACAGGTAGCAGTTCTTACAGCAAGAATTAAGGAGCTTACTGAGCACCTTAAGGTTAATCCTAAGGATCATCATTCGGCAAGAGGTCTTTACAAGATGATCGGTC
>JAZLHG010000423.1:0-6200 GCA_045616705.1 Lachnospiraceae bacterium
TTAACACATCAAGATCTGCATAATAAAAAGGCACATCCGGGAACCGTTCTGCCATGGGAGCAATTCTGTCCACATGGGAGGTTTCTACCAGAAAAGAATGTGCCTGGTAACCGGCTGCAAGGGCTCGATCAAGAACCTTCTCACTCTCGGCAATAAATAGGCCGGGAGCCGGTTCATAGTATTTACTGATCTGCACCTCATTTAGCCGTGCATATAAATCAAGTTCCTGACAATGGATATCCGTTATGCGGATCATCTACGACGTTTGCCTCCGTTTCCAAACAGGATAATAATGCGAAGCAATGACAGAATGGAAGCCGCTGCTGCCGCAACGTAAGTCATGGCTGCTGCCTTAAGCACCTTACGGGAACCATAGAGTTCCGTATCCTCTAATAAGTTCATGCTCTTCAGTGTAGCAAGCGCTCTTCTGCTGGCATCGAACTCAACGGGAAGTGTAACAATCTGGAATATCATTCCGAAAGAGAACAGAATAATACCAATCCGTACCAGAACATAGAATCCAAGATTAACCATGGAGGAAAGTAATAGGCCTGCAATAATGACGGGCATTCCAAGCTTGGATCCGAAATTTGCAACGGGAACAAATGCAGAACGGAACTTCAGCGGAGCATATCCTTCATTGTGCTGCATGGCATGTCCACATTCATGCGCCGCTACGCTAATGGCTGCGACACTGGTAGAACCGTATACGGAATCAGACAGATTCACTACTTTGATTCTTGGATCGAAATGATCGGTAAGAGATCCGCCCACATGACTGACAGACACATCATATACACCACTACTCTTGAGAATCATTGCCGCAACCTGAGCACCGGTAAGGCCCCTTGAACTGGCAAGCATGGAATATGCCTTAAAAGTAGTCTTCACACTTGAACTTGCAATAAGAGAGATCAATGCTCCGATTAATACAAGAATATATGTCCAATCAAATCCGTACATCATGGAATAAGGAAACTCAACAGCTCTCATTATTTAACCTCACTTTATTTCTATTTTGCCTACAGGTATCCCAGCTCGCAAAGCTTCTTATATACCTGCTGACCTACCACCCTATAGCCATCCGGCTTAAAGTGACACACCTCATCCTGTCTGATACTCTCAGGCACTCTGCCTGCAGCCAAATCCTCAAGGTCCTTGGGCGTGGGTGTAATTCCCAAATCGTTAAGGGCATCATGCATCAGATAATAATTAATATCCAGAAGATGTTCGCCATATTCCTCAGCCATAATCTGATTGATTTCGGCCTGATTGGGAATCTGGTCAATCTTAGTGAAATTCAGAACAATATACTTATCGGTACCTGTTCGCTCAATAATCGATTTCTGGTACTGAATGGCGCTCTTCACACCTTTTCCTTTGGGGATATCATTATTACCGGTCCAAATTACCAGAATATCATCAGATTTACAGTCACGGTCGGCCCAGAACTTCACTTCTTCTCCACCGGAAATGGACACCTCTTCGCCGGCTTCCTTTCTGGTGAAATATAGAGTGTAGTCGTCTCCGTTAATACTTAAATCGCCTTCTATACCACCTAATATACAAGGATTAACGGAATTATCACCCGTATAGCCAATGGCAGCTTTCGTCCTATCGCCACCGTATACCAATAAATCTTCCTTTTTGCCGTTACGGTTGGTAAATCGAACTTTAACCGGTTGCGGTTCCGCAGGAAGTCTGATTCCACCGGAGAGTTTCAATGGTACAGCACCGGATCTTGCCGCTATCAGACTGCTGTCTTCTGCATAGACACCGTAATTTCGAATCTCAATGTACTTATTATCGCGAGCCGCAAGGGAGCGGACCACATCCGGGAACGTAACGCCTTCGCCCTTTGTCCCCTGGGTTAATGAATCACCCCAGAACACCACACGAGCGGAAGGAGCGGTAGCCGCATATTCCGGATTCAGAGGCAAGTAACCAAGATACATCATCTTGCGGTATAACTGTTCTGCCAGAATACGATAGAAATGGGCATTGCCATGAACATAGTCAGAACGCAGGGAGGAAGGAATGATTTCATCCTTCATATCTGCCTTATCCTGAGAGGTCGGTTTCACTCCCGCATCATCCAAACCATGTTCAATTAAATATCTGCGAATATCCAGGAAATGCTCACCATAAGCTTCCTGCATTTTATCTGCAATTTCATTCAGTTCCTGATTACCATCCTTAGAATACGTAGGGCTGATAATGATATATTTATCTGTTCCCCAGTCGGTGACAATCTTCTGTTGCTGTTCCATGAAATAATCAACATTCTCAAGAGTCAGGTCATCATTGGCACCGGAGAAAAGAATCATCACATCCCCCGGTTTCTTGGTCTGTTCGCCACCTGTAATTAATCTGGTTCCCTTTTTGATGACTGTCTCATCACCCTTCTTCCTACGGGCGAAAGTAACACTTCCATCTTCTTCTAATGTGAGATTCCCCTTAATGTCTCCAATCTTGCAAATATTGATGCCCACGGCACCGTAGTCGCCCTCCTTAAGGAGATTCACCGATTTGCCATTCTCATCTACCAAATGAACGGTAACCTTATCTGTGCCGGCGGGAATGGTGAACTCCTCAAGATAAATAGGGGAGCTGCCTACACGCCTTGCAATATCCTTGGTTAAATCACCTTCTCTTCCCAGATTCACAACACCGAATTGAGATAGTTCAGCCAGTACATCCGGATACGCAATCTTCTCAGGAGTAGACTGGGTAAGAGAATCTCCCAGGCATACGATTCTGGGACAGGTATCTTCGTCATATAGTGCCACCGGCTCAATCTTATCACTGTAATCCGCTTCCTCTTCCTTTTTGCTGCCGCCAAACCATGCTGAGATAGTATTGAGGGCACTGTCATCGGAATCGGAGAACACTCTGATTACCGGATCCTTAGAATCGGAAGAAGGTTCTGCCTTCTTCATATCCTCCTCTGTGGCAATATACAACTTGGCCATCAAAACAACCATAAGGACTACTGCCAGCGCAGTAATCCCTAAGATGATTTTAAGTATTAAATTTCTTACATTTATCTTCTTCATTCTTATTCAAGCGTGAATCTGTTAACAATAGTTCGAAGCTGTGCTACACACGCCAGGCTCTCCTGTACAAGTTCATTTTGCTGACTCATATATGCAACATTATAAGGAAAGTTAGCGATATATTCAACCAAAACAGGGGAATTCTTACTGAACAAAATATAAGTGATATAACCGATCTTCGGAAGTCCACACCTCTTCGTAGAGGTCTGAGAACCCTTCCGGTCTGACCTCATATCTGGCGTATTCTCTTGGTCCTAAGAAAATATAGTTCACCTGATATTTCTCTACCAAATATTTACAGTACTCCGAATCACCCTTGGTATAGAATTCATAGACTTCCTGTCCTCTGATTCCAACCGGTTCCCAATAAGATCTCCACAGCCATTCATGCACATCCCATCCCACAACATCCTGGGCACCGGTAAATACCGACAGCTTATTGTCAGGCGTGTAACTGGAACCGCTTCCTTCCATAATATGTATAGATTTGCGATGATCCCGATTAATATAGGATATTGCTTCCGCTTCCGCAAGCAGGTCATACTGTTCCACCAGATATTCCGCGCCGTTACAATTCCCCCTGTTTGCCAGTGTCAGAGGTCCCATAAACTGCCTGGTGGCATAGAAAATATAGGAACTGCTGAGAATAGTGTAAATACTAAGTATGATGCAGAGGGCTATTTTCCTGCGCAGCAGGGCAAGTCCCATAAGGATTCCTGCGGCAATTGCCAGAATCAGATAGGCCTGATAGGTCAGCTTGAACATCGTATTATATCTCTCGAAACCCTCGCCGTAGATATCCTTCACATACACAAGTTCCGGAAGAAGAATCAAGCCAAATCCACAGGGAATTAAGGCATATAGTGCCATATCTCCATTGGCTCTGATGTTGTTACCTGCATCTCCAATCGTCATCACAAACAGTACAACAGCAAATCCAATGGGAAGCCCCCACAGAATCAACATTTTATCAATGGGAGAATGAGCCGGTGCAATGCCGATTCCGCCAATCATTTTGTCGAAATGCAATGTAAAAGGAAGAATACTGATCTCAGAAATTCCAAGAATCAGCAAGCCTTTCATGAGAACATCCCGAATCACAGTAAGTTGACATCCATGAGACTTCAAATCACAGAACAGAATTACCGCTCCGGCGACGACGAAGTAAATCGGAAAATCCCAATAATTGGTGCCATGAAACAAGCCCAGGAAAATACCGACCAGCCATAACCTGGGATCCAAAAATCTGCGGATACCCTCTTGCTGTTCCTCGTCAAGACTCAGGTCTAAAAGAAGTGCAATAACAGGAATTACAAACATGATATTTACCGCATGGGCATGAAGATCACCTAATACAAAGGTGTAAGACGGAAATTCATGCTTCCCCTTATCCAAGGTCTCCGGCATATATCCGATAAAGGCCGTAGAAGAAGCAAACCAATATCGCTCTTCCGCCATAGGAAGAAGTCGACCCGTAAATTTCTCATAAATGGGATTTAGAATACCATACACCAAATAGTGGCCGTTACCACCGAAAAAAGCCAGTAAAGATGCAGTTAGTCCCGATAATGCTGCCGAAGTCTTATGCAGAGATACCATAGGAAGAAACTTAAGGTACGATTGTGCCGGCTCCTTCTGAAGCACAAATCCGGCCTCAACAAATCCATAAACCATGGATCCTACCATAATCACCGATACCGCAAATATGGTAATCAACATATAGTAATAGCCACAGTCCGGTGTTACAAACGCAAGTCTGCACAGATATACGGCCAGAGACTGACCCAGGTAATAATAGTTTAGTTTCTCACCTGCAAACCACAGATCATCAGGGATTGCCAACTGCTGGCGATATATAGTCTGCATAAAGCCAAAATCCATAAACTGTTCTGTTGTAGACGTAATCTCCGGCTTGAATCCGCGCACATAAACACCAATTGCCATAATCAGCATAAATACCACAAATCCCCGCAGGAACCTCCTAAACTGATCAGCGTTCTCAAAGGGTGAAATTCTCTTCGTTTTAGTATATCGATAGAGATGAAGCAGAATTCCCAATGTGCACAGACATAATATACATACCGGCGTATGATAGGGAATCAAATTGGAGGATGTGATCAGCCAGGTAAAAAGGAACGACAAGGCAAGACCCATACTTAAGCTAAAGCAAAAGCCTCCGTCCGGAAGCTTGAGATTCCTAAAAATAACTACCGGATTCATTAGTATCGCCACAAAAAGGCAGGCAACCATCCACCTGCAAAAGGACAGAATACCTCTGTCCCCGGATAGCACCATGACGGTCATGGATATACAGATTAATATCCATGCGGCTATGAAGTTGTAGGTCTGCTTATTTAGATTCCTCTCCATCCAAATCTCCCATTAAATCCCAGAAGGTCTCCACCTCTTCTGCGACCGTACTCAGATTCACCACTTCATAATTCTTCCACTCCCTGGGGAACATTGCCCGGTAAGAAGACGTTAGAAATCTCTCATCAAGAAGGGCTACAACGCCCACATCCGTAACCGTTCTGATAACGCGACCGGCTGCCTGCATGACTTTATTCATGCCGGGATACTGGTAGGCATAATCAAATCCATTCCAATCTCTCTCATCGTACTTCTCTCTTAACAAATTCCGCTCGTTGCTCACCATAGGAAGACCGGTTCCCACAATAATTGCTCCAATGAGGCTGTCATGCTTCAGATCAATGCCCTCTGCAAATATTCCTCCGATAGCGCAGAATCCAATGAGAGACTTATGATCGCTCTCCCCGGTAAAACGGTTTAAGAATTCTTCCCTCTCCTCTTCACTCATAACACTCTTCTGCAGAAGCACCTCTTGCGTCTCCTCATCATAGCAGGAAGACATGAAGGCATCGTAGACATGGTTTAGGAATGCATGAGAAGGGAAAAACACCATATAATTCCCTTTTCGTTTACTCACAATGCGAGTAATGTAATTCGCAATATTGCCGTATTCATTTGGTCCTCTTCTGGAATACTTACTGCTCACATCAGAAGCAATAAAAAGTCCCCTCTTCTTGGGATCGAAAATAGAGTTGGCATAAACCGCATAGTCATTCACGTCTCCCGTAAGCATATTCTGATAATAATGTACCGGCAAAAGTGTAGCAGAGAAGA
>JAZLHG010000424.1:0-11217 GCA_045616705.1 Lachnospiraceae bacterium
TCTCTGTAGATTATACGTATAATTTCATCATTACAATAACTTATTATATCATGAATTTCACTGATGATAAAACCTCGAGAATATGGTAGAATAAATCCAATGTTATCCCATAGGACGGTACGCAATGACTACAACAGTAAGACCCGGAAGAATTAATACCTTCCACCTGAAACTAATCGCATATATCGCCATGTTCATCGACCACGTAGGTGCGTGCATCGTTAAGCCTTATACCGATGCCCATTTAGAGACCATGGGTTACCAGATGATGCGAAGACTGGATAATACATATAATGGCTGCCGAATCGTCGGTCGAATTGCTTTTCCCATTTTCGTATTTATGCTGGTTCAGGGCTTCTTCTTAACAAGAAGCAGACTTCGTTATTTTCTCCGACTGTTACTGTTTGTATTGATTTCAGAAATTCCGTTTGATTTAGCCTGCAGAGGCAAAATCGTTGCATGGGATACCCAGAGCGTCATGATTACTCTGTCCATCGGTTTCCTGGTCCTTGTGGCACTGGATAATATCAGCAACCTCAACATCTCTCCGGCTCTGAACGGAATATTTATGGCGATTCCCATTGCCGCAGGATGCGTACTTGCTCACTACGCCAAATGTGATTACGGTTTCAAAGGAATCCTCATGATTGCAGGTTTCTATCTGATTTATCCACTGTTCCACTTAGATCGCAAATCCTTTGTACTCTGTGGCGGAACTCTGTTCTTCTGGGAGTGGATGAACAATTGGACCCGATTTACATCAAGTATTGCTCTCTTGCCCTTACTGTTCTATAACGGTGAAAAAGGCAGAGACACCAAACGGCTTCTCTACCTCTTCTATCCTCTCCATCTGTTATTAATCTATGGCATCTACAGCCTGATTAAGTAAATCCCTTACAGGTTATATTTCTGTGCCAGTTCTTTGGTAAATCTCTCGGCGCCCCTTCTATTTAGATGAGAACTGTCGCCGAACATTTCATTGCCATAACAGGGAATCTCTGTCTCTACGGTAATCTCCGGATACAAGTCCTGAACAGATTGCATAAAGTAACCGAAGGAACGAACATATCCTTCGTGAAGTTCCGTATAACTTGCCTCATTCATGGGAGGCTGTGCCAGGATTACCGGAATCTGATTCTCCCTGCATAAATCAAGAATCTTCAGCAGATATATACCAATCAGTTCCGAGTCTCCCGACTCTCTCATATTCTCATAATGAACCTCATAATTCAGATCGTCGCAGTAGTCGGCAGTCCCAAACAGCATATGTCCTTCTCCTGCCGCAAGATCAGAAAGTGCCTGCCGGTTAGCTGAATAGCGTCCCACGAACTTCGCATTCATAAGAGCCGGCAAATAGACGGAGGTTACTCTGGTTCTGTCGCAAAAGGCATCCTTCACATATCCGTCCCGAATCACCTCATCGCTTAAGACACCCTTCGCCTCACGGAACACCTCCATAGTCTCCGGCACAGTCAGATAGTTAAAATACATGGTTCTCTGCCAGAAGTTGTCCATCGTGGAATAATGAAACGGTGCAAACAGAATGACGATTTTCTCCGGCTTATTCTTCTCGAGGTAACGCTTCAGGGTATAGTAATTCTCAATGGTTGTGGCGCCACCGATTGCCAGATTCAATCCATCTTCTGTCAAATAAGCCGGCATCACGTCCGCCTTGGCTCTGGAATCTCCTAATATCAGGACCCTCGCATCCTGTTCAAAGTTCACCTGTTCCTTAGCATAGTGCCACGCAGGATATTCACTGTCCATATAGCACAGAGGCGCAACAAGGGTAAATATACCAACCAGCAGAAACGGCAGGGCCGCCAATATGCACTTTGCCACAAATTTAAGTAATGGCTTCATATCAATTCAAAATCCTTTATCAGAAACTCATATAGAGGAACTCCTGCGTACTCAAATTGCAGGAGAATAATAACATCAATACCAATACATAGTAAATTGCCCACCTAACGGGCCACTTCACATGCAGAAGAAGGCCATCTACATCACAGTTCTTCTTCTCACAACAGATATCCGCTGCAATCAGCAGCATCAGTGCAACGATTACAAACAGCAGATTCTTAACACCAAGTCCCAGCGCGAAAATGCTGCCGTCCATCAGAGCCTGAAGATAAGGTCCCTTGAAGATTCTTCCAAGGATAGCCCAAGCTTCCTGTATGGAAGGCGCTCTGAAAAATACCCAGGTCAGTGTAATCAGAACAAAAGTACCTATAATCCTAAACACCCGAAGTATGGTTTGGTTCTTAAGCCGAAGCAGATTCATAACCCATTCGCGAAGGTCCTTAAGAAGTCCACCCAGAACCTGATAAATGCCATTTAACAGACCCCATATTAAGAATGTAACATTGGCACCATGCCAAATACCGCTTACTGCAAATACAACAAGAACATTGAGGTATTTACGCAAGCTACCTTTCCGATTACCTCCAAGAGGAATATACAGATAATCTCTGAACCAGCTTGACAGAGAAACATGCCATCTTCTCCAGAAATCTCCCACTGAATCCGCAAGATACGGCTGTCTGAAATTACGCATCAAGTCAAATCCCATAACACGACCACAGCCAATGGCAATGTAGGAATAGCCTGCGAAATCACAATAAATCTGAAAGCTGTAAGCAAGCACCGCAAGAAGTACGGGAAGTCCCTTCATGGTCTCATCAGGAAGAACCAGATCCGTCAGAATAGTAAGTCTTGATACAATCACCATTTTCAGGAAATATCCCCAGAGCATCAGCATAAGACCGGACTTGGCCCGATCTGTTTCAAACCGATGTTCCTCCCTAAACTGAGGTAGTAAATCCTTAGCCCTGCAAATAGGACCGGACATAATCGTTGGAAAAAACGATACAAACAGTGCATATCTTAAAATATTCTTCTCAGGTTCGCACTGTTGTCTATACACATCCATCAGATATGTAATGGACTGGAATGTATAGAAGGAAATCCCTACCGGTAAAATAATACCCACCGCAGGATTTACGTGGAATAGTGACAGTAAATAACCGGTATACTTGAAATAACATAAGAACAGGATTACAAGAACAAGCCCCAAAAATGCCGGCTTCTTCCCTTTATACAGATATTTGCCCGAAATCCAGGTGATGATGGTTGTAAGAATCAGATAAGGAAGTGCCGTAAGATCTGCATACGCATAAAAAGCATAGCTTATCGCCAATAAATATACATAGCGAAAGCGATGCGGAATCAGGAAATAGAGCAGGCATGCAATTGGAAAAAAAACAAGAAACTCTATAGAATTAAAAAGCACCGAAACCTCCAAAACTTGTAATCTACGGTTGATTGTACTATAATAGAGAAACGATTTCAACAAGGACGGATTGGGTCATGCCTGAAGAGAAGGAAGAGAAAATCGATATCAAGCGTGAGATTATGGAGTGGATTATTGTCATTGAAGTGGCAGTAGTTCTTGCTGTAGTGCTCAATATGTTTGTAATTGTAAATGCAATTATTCCTTCTGCTTCCATGGAGACTACAGTCATGACAGGTGACCGCATTTTCGGTAACCGTTTGTCTTACATTCAGAAGGACCCCGAGAGATTCGATATCATTATTTTCAGGTTCCCTGATAATGAAGAAGAGTTGTTTATTAAACGCATTATCGGACTTCCGGGAGATACTGTTGAAATGAAGGATGGTGTGGTATATGTCAATGACCAGACTATCGATGAGCCTTATCTTGCAACCATTCCCTACGGCGATTACGGTCCCGTAACCGTACCGAATGGCGCCTATTTCGTATTGGGAGATAACCGCAACAATTCAGCGGATTCCCGTTTCTGGAATCAGCCTTTTGTCTATCGTGAGAAGATTCTCGGCAAGGCGGCATTCTGTTATTTCCCGTTCTCAGACTTCGGCAGAATTGAATAATCCTTTTTATTGGTAAGATGAATATGCTCGTGGAAGTGACCCTCGCATTGGGCACATTTGCCTCTCTCATCAAGGTAGGCGTGTCCTGTTTTGCTGTTTAAATAATCGTCCACAGTACCAATAAAAGTAGGCATATCATGGGACAAATGCAGAATATGGGTTCCATGATGAATCGATGCATGAATATCATGAGACACCATAATAATGGTCATTCCCTCTTTGTGAAGTGTAGACAATGTATCATAGAAATCCCTTGTGGCAATGGGATCCAGTGCAGCAACGGGTTCATCTAAGAGAAGGAGGCTTGCCGACGCCATCAGAGCCCTTGCAAGAAGCACCCTCTTACGCTGACCTCCCGACAGTTCTCCATAGGATCTGTTCGCAAGGGATTCAATATGCAGCTTCTTAAGTACATCTTCTGCCCTGCGTTTCTCAGACTGTCTGTAAAACGGCAGGATTCCATGACGATTTAAGCAGCCTAACATCACCACTTCCATGACACTTGCAGGGAAATCCTTATCAATTTCCTCCAGCTGAGATACATATCCGATTTCGCTTCTTCTGAAATTCTCGTCAAATTCCACGGAACCGCCGTTTAACTGTTTCAGACCCAGAATCACCTTCATAAGAGTAGATTTACCGGCACCGTTATCACCCACAATACACAGAAAATCACCATACTCCACCTGAAAACTTAAATCAGAAATAACAGTTGTATTCTCATATTTAATTAATAAGTCCTTACAGGTCAGTAATGACATATTCGGCTCCTTGCAAATCCCCTATAAAGGTTGAAAAAATAATCAAATTGGATTATACCATATTTTGATAGATTAACATAGGAGGTCATCATGAAAAGTATTATCGATTATATTGCAGAGTACGGAGATCGCAATTTAAACGAACTCCCCTTCAACGAAGTGGACTCTCTTATTCTTGCCCAACTCTCCTATCTAAAATTCGATGGCATGTTGCCGGGTCCTCAGGAGAATCTTCCCGGCGTAGAATTGCGCAGCATCCCCACCAGAACCGATTACGACAATCTGTTTGAAGATAAACGATACGAAAAGAACAACCGCAAATTATTCGGAGCAGCTGCTTTAAGCAGCAGATTCGGGCATGTGCATATCAACAACTACGTTAATATGGTAGATGTAAGCTGGGAGATCCAGTTTGCCGCAATGACCTTTACTTTCCCGGAGGGGGTTATGTATGTAGCCTTCAGAGGTACCGACGAGACCCTGGTAGGATGGAAGGAAGACTTCAACATGGCTCTGTTAACGCCGATTCCTGCCCAGGAGAAGTCCATGCAGTACCTAAACATCATTGGCCGCAAGACTTCCGGTCATTTTATCGTAGGTGGCCATTCCAAGGGTGGTAACCTTGCGGTCTATTCATCCTGTAAATGTCATGAAGAGATTCGAAATCGTATTGACACCATTTATAACCACGATGGTCCGGGATTTATCCGCGACACCTTGACAACCACAGAAGAGTACCGGGCTCTGTCCCCTATTATCCGCAAATCCATGCCACAGTCTTCCATTGTAGGTATGCTGATGGAGTCCAAGGAGCCTTACGAAATCGTTGACTGCAGAAGTTTCGGTATTCTGCAGCACGATCCCTACAACTGGATTATAGAAGGGACAGCGTTCAAGAATGCCGATGCCATTCACACCCCCACCCGTTTCAAGGATGCATCCATTAACAAATGGGTGGAATCTCTGACCGAAGAAGAGACTCGTGTATTCGTAGATACCACCTACAACATTCTTACCGCAACAGGCGCTGAGACACTCCTGGACTTTATGGACCATTTCGCTGCCAATTCTCAGGCAATTGTAAATGCCTGTGCGGATACAGACCCCGAAACCCGTCGAATGTTAGGTCTGATTTTTCGAGATCTCTTTGATGTATCCATCGAGTTAATGAAATCTGAAGTCAAAGAGCGAATACACCCAAGTTGGGACAAGATTCAGGAGCAGGTTGCCAAGTGGCAGGACAACGATTTTTGGAGCAAAATCAGACAATAATTTGTGAAATGTGCTAGTGACTCTACCTATATTTTGTGGTATAATGCTTGGGTGAGTACAACTCACCCCAATTTGTATATGATGCAATTGTTAAGGAGGATATAAAGAATGAAGAAGAAAGCGTTGCTTATTCTTTTCGCAATGGTTGCTACACTGGCTCTCAGTGCTTGCGGCGAGAAGGAAGAAGCAGAGGCGCCTGCTGTTGAAGCACCGGCACCGGTTATTCAGGTTATTACAGATCAGCCAATCAGCGAGCCCACACCTGAGGTTATCGATGAGGAAGCTCCTGTTGAATCCAGAGAAGGAATGTACAGAAGTGAATTAACCAACGAGTGGATTGATGAGTCTCTGAAGTCTCAGCGTCCTATCGCAGCGATGGTAGATAACGAGAAGACAGCTCTTCCCCACTTCGGTCTGACCAAGGCTGATGTTATTTATGAGATTACCAATTCCAAGGCCAATGACGGTGTTACCCGTCTCATGGTATTAGTGAAGGATTGGGGCAGCATCGAGCAGTTAGGTTCCATTCGAAGCGTACGTCCTACCAACTTACAGCTGATTCCTGAGTGGAATGCAGTTATCTGTCATGATGGTGGTCCTTTCTACATTGATGATTATCTTGCTAAGCCCTATGTTGAGAACTTCTCCGGTACTTTCTCCCGTGTTAACAACGGTAAGTCCAGAGAGTTCACAGAGTACATCTTAGCAGGCGATTTGGATAAGAACTTTGCGAACAAGGGTTACTCTACAACCTACAATGAGTACTATCCCGGTCCTCATTACAACTTTGCAAGCGAATCAGCTCCTGTTGATTTATCCGCTGATTCAACTGCAATTTCTGCAACACATATTCAGATGCCTTACAAGCACAACAAGCCGTTCTTCGATTACAAAGATGGCCTGTACTACTACAGCGAATACGGTTCAGCTCACGTTGATCCGGGTAACAACAATGAACAGTTATCCTTCAAGAACCTGCTTCTTCAGAACGCTCGTTACGTTGTCTTCGATGAGAAGGGTTACATGATGTTCCACTCTATCGATTACAATCGTGAAGGTTACTACATCACAAATGGTAAGGCAATTAAGATTCAGTGGTCTAAGCCTGATGAACTTACACCTACCAAGTACTATGACATGAACGGCACCGAGATTACGCTTAACACAGGTATGACCTATGTAGCCTTCGTTCCCGATGATATTTGGGACGGTTTAGAGATTCAGTAAGATTTCAGCATAGTCACGCATCGATATATCAATCATTTTATCGATGATTCAACCGATAAAAAGAACCATCCCGTAACGGGATGGTTCTTTTGTTATTCATTTATATTCACTTATCTTCATTTACACGCTAAATGCAATACTAATATTCGCAAATCTCCAATGATTACTTTACCTTATTAATGTTATAGTCAGACTCTCTCATGGTTACAACAGATTTGTGAATACTGTCCAACTTGTAATCCGCTGATACAATCTTGGGATTACTGAAGTCAATATCAATACTTCCGTCTGCTCTCTGAATCAGGTTGGTATATCTGACCACTGCATAACAGGAACAAGAAACACCATCTGCCTGAATCATTTTTGCATCATAAACTACATCAAGTTCGTTCATATAATTACCGTTCACACCGATTCGATCGGGCTTCACGGTTTTAAAATAAATCGATCTGGCACTTGGTGGCAACCATTCAAAGGTGGCCATTTTATCAATGTAAACCGGAACCAGATTCGCTTCACAGTAGATTCGTACGCCGAACTCATTGGCATTATCAAATGCAAACAGTCCATTGGTCTCTGCATTTTTAAGCAGGTCCGCGGTCAGCTGTTCGGGAGAAGTTAAATATGCTTCCGACGAAGATGCCGTATAACTCATCCAGCACTCTTCCGGCGGCACATCAACTACATAATTCTGCTTAAGCGCTTCTTCCTCGTCAAACACTGCACGGACTGTGATCACATCTCCGTTTGCATAGCAGGGCTTCTCTTCGACCGGTAAGAACTGCATATCCTGAACAAATGGGATTGGCGATGAATTGGTAATACGCACCTTAATCTCCGGCGAAATCCCCTCAAATGTAACCTGAAGGTATCCAAACAGGTCTTCCTTAGTCAGAACAGATACCGTAGGTAGTCCCGATACTGTTACCGTTTGGCTGATACCTGTAATCTCAACCATCAGTTTCTCTGCCAATTTCTCATCGTATTGATAAGAAATCGGGACCGTACTTCCATTACTGAATGGTCCATTTGCATCCACAGTAGCCTGTAAGCTGTTAAGAAAATCTTCGTAATCCTCATCCTTCACCTTGTGTCTATGAAGAACATGGCTTCTGTAATCCTTCTTAAGCTTATCAAATGCACTTTCAATGGCTGCCCCATTCTTAGTCAGGACCACCGCGCCATTATTGTTATAACCACTATAGGTAACATTATAAAATTGTGATAAATTCCACTGTTCGTAAGGCAGCGAGGTGGTAAACATCACAAATGCGGCCGCTGCAATCAAGATCATTGATATTACAGTAATCATAATCCTGATTCGCCGTCGCTGTCTTCGCTCCCAGCTGGTCATTCTGTTTTTACTCATAGTCCCCTCTGATTCTTAAATCAACTTGGCTATTTTACCATAATTATTTCCTTATGAAAAGACCTTCACATGGTTGGTTGCATTTTAATTTAAATTGGTATAAAATAAGCATACTATCGCAAGGTGAAAGGAGTATTTCCTATGGCGAACAAATTTGGCAAATTTCTTTTGACTACTGCAGCACTTGGTGCCGTAGCCGCAGGTGCATACGTTTATCTGAAACGTGAGAACGATGTTAAGAATGTTAAGGATCTTAAGGACGAATTTAAGCACGATGTAGACAGTTTCTTTGAGAACAAGAAGATTAGAGAATATGTTTCCCTGAACAAGACAACTCCCGAGGAGAAGGAAGTTCTTGAGGATGCAGTAAGCGAAGCAGCTGAAGCTACCGAAGGTACCGAAGATTTAGGTATTGTCCGTGACGAATCCCAGGAAGCTGCAGATTTCGCTTTCAAGGAATTCAAGGATGATGAGAAGCCTTTAGCTGAGTAATCTACAATTGTTATTGATTGGCATTTAACGAATAAAGAGCCTGACCACAGTGATTAACTGTAGTCAGGCTCTTTATTCGTTCGTCATAATATGCGAACTCTTTCATAAAAAGGCTAATATAAATCTACCAGAATATTTATCAACTTTATGAGGTTCTCTAATTCCTCCCTACAATTACTTCCTTTAGTTCCCTTGCCCTATCCTTAATTCTGCTGCTGGCCGTGCGCGAAGTAAGAATATTAGGAATCAGTTTCGCTGCAATATCATTTTTGCCAACTTCCACCGCAATGGCTGCCATCAGGTAATCCAACGTAATTTCATCCATTCCCGCAATGGGATAAGATTCTGACTGACGCGCAGTAATATAACCGTTTAATGCATTGGTAAGGAGTTCCAGCTCGTCATCTCGAAGTTCTTCCATCACCTGATTATAATCCGGTGTCTTAGGATTCAGATCTTCTCGTTTGGCACGTACAATCCAGGCCATCTTCATACAGATATAAGCCTTCTCACTGGCCTTAGCCCTCTTCACAATGGCATTGCCCAGAGCCAGTCTATAACGAGTCAACGCCTGATCGTAATTCGGATTCATTAACTGCTCTATGCCTTTAAATGTTCTGGAAATCTCTTCCTTAACAAGCTTCGCCTGGGGCGGTGTAATCTTATCAAAATATCTTGTTAGTGCAGCATATCCGCAGGACTGGCATACCACCACATCATACTTATGAGGATCAACCGGTTCATACTTGGTTCTAAGATCTCGATCCGTTCCCACAAGTCTGGCACGACCGGACTTCACTGTTGCATTCTTAATCTGTGCATCACATACCGGACAGGTATGACTCTTCATAAACACATAATCTTCTATGGTAGGCTTCTTCGCTTCTTTAGGGGTATCCTGTGCTGCCGCATTCATTTCGTCCCCGGCGTCCTGAGAATAAAGTTGTGCACTCTCAAGCTTGCCAAGTCCTAATCCTTCAAGTCCTGACAGTATATTTGCCATAACCGTCACCCCTTTCTATCACTCTATCATTCTAAAATGTTCATTCATTATTTATTTGTCGGTAATTTAAACGAACTCTTCAATGATACAATTCGGTTAAATACCAATGCATCCTCTGTGGAATCCTTAGCATCCACACAGAAGAATCCCTGTCTTACAAACTGGAAGGAATCATACGCCTTCGCACCCGCTAAATTCTCCTCCAGGTAACAATTCTTAAGCACTGTAATAGAATTGGGATTCAAATTCAGGGAACCATCTTCCTTATTGTACACGCCCTTCTCTTCATCCACTAAGTTCTCATAGAGTCTAACCTCAGCATTTACTGCATGTGCCGCGTCTACCCAGTGAATGGTACCTTTAACCTTGCGCTCGCTAAATCCACTTCCACTTCTGGTTGCAGGGTCATAAGTACAATGAACTGTGGTAACCTTACCATTCTCATCCTTCTCAAATCCTGTACAAGTAACAAAATATGCGTTCATCAGACGAACTTCATTGCCGGGGAATAAACGGAAGTACTTCTTGGGAGGTTCTTCCATGAAGTCCTCTCGCTCAATATAGAGTTCTCTTCCGAAGGGAACTTTTCTACTGCCCAACTCTTCATTCTCTAAGTTATTGGGAACTTCGAAATACTCTGTCTCTCCTTCCGGATAATTGTCAATTACCAGTTTCACCGGATCAAGGATTGCCATCATACGGGGCTTCTTCAGCTTCAGATCTTCTCTGATACAGTACTCTAACATACCATAATCTACAGAAGAATTAGCCTTAGATACACCACACAGTTCAACGAACATCTTAATGGATTCCGGCGTGAAACCACGTCTTCTCAATGCTGCAATACTAACAAGACGAGGGTCGTCCCAACCGTCTACAATCTGATCTTCAACCAATTTCTTAATGTATCTCTTACCGGTTACAACATTGGTTAGATAAAGCTTCGCGAATTCAATCTGCTGAGGAGGATAAGGATATTCCAATTCTCTTACCACCCAGTCATATAAAGGACGGTGGTCTTCAAATTCCAGTGTACAGATCGAATGTGTAACACCCTCTTCCGCATCCTCAATGGGATGGGCGAAATCGTACATGGGATAAATACACCACTTATCACCTGTGTTGTGATGGGTCATATGGGCCACACGATAGATTACGGGATCTCTCATATTAATGTTGGG